>CALAZX010000179.1 GCA_937926555.1 uncultured Negativicutes bacterium
CAATCAGCGAAACGTAATCAGTGAGACAATATGAGAGCGGTCCACCGGGAGAGATTCCGGCGGGCCGCTTTTTTGCGCCTGTATCCGCAGGGCGGCGCGGTTCCTCCGGAAAAGGGGAAGTTTTCCCTACAATAATAGGCCGGAATAGGATATAATGGAATAGACTTCACAGAATGTGACAGAACTCGACGGAACGCCTTCAGCAAGACGTTCCGTTTTCTCACGGCGCGGGAATACGGCGCCGTTACAGGCGGAGAGCCGGAAGGCTTCCGCATATAGATGTTTTCGAGAGTGACTAAGGAGGAACTATGAGCCGCGAATTCACCCACCTGCACGTGCATACCCAGTACAGTCTGCTGGACGGCGCGTCCAAGCCCGCGGAGCTCCTGGCCTACGCCAAGAGCCAGGGGATGGACAGCATCGCCATCACGGACCATGGCAGCATGTACGGTGTCATCAATTTCTACCAGGAAGCCAGGAAGCAGGGCATCAAGCCCATCATCGGCTGCGAGTGCTACATCACCCCGGGAAGCCGTTTCGACCGGAACGACGATCCCCGGTACCATCTGATCCTGCTGGCGGAGAACAACGAGGGCTACCAGAACCTGTCCCGGCTGGTCTCCACCGGGTTCATCGACGGATTCTACCGCAAACCCCGCATCGACAAGGATATCCTGCGCAAGTACAGCAAGGGCATCATCGCCCTGAGCGCCTGTGTCCAGGGTGAGATTCCCCGGATGATCCTGCAGCGGAATATGGCCGGAGCCAGGCGGGCGCTGGATGAGTATGTGGAGATCTTCGGCAAGGACAACTTCTTCCTGGAGATGCAGAACCACGGACTGCCGGAGGAGGCTCTGGTGAACCGTGAGCTGCGGGTCCTCTCCCGGGAGACCGGGGTAAAGCTGGTGGTCACCAACGACCTCCACTACGTGAAGAAGGAGGACGCCAAGGCCCAGGACGTGCTGCTGTGCATCCAGACCAACAAGACCGTGGACGACCCCAACCGGATGCGCTTCAACAGCGACGACTATTACTGCAAGAACTACGAGGAGATGCTGGCACTGTTCCCCGATGACGAGGAGGCGCTGCACAACACCCACGACATCGCCGAGCGGTGCAATGTGGACTTCACCTTCGGCAAGCTGCTGCTGCCCCAGTTCCCCATCCCGGAGGAGTTCGGCGGCGACGCGGACGCCTACGTGAGGTCCCTCTGCCTGGAGGAGATCCCCCTGCGGTACGGCAGGGACCTGGCGGCCTGCAAGGACGAGGCGGCCCGGAAGGAGCTGGAGGACGCCATCAGCCAGCGGCTGGACTACGAGCTGGGCATCATCAAGACCATGGGCTACAGCTGCTACTTCCTCATTGTCTGGGACTTCATTCATTACTGCCGCTCCCATAAGGACGCGGCGGGCAATCCGGACCCCATTCCCGTGGGACCGGGCCGTGGCAGCGCGGCGGGCAGCATCGTAGCCTATCTGCTGCATATCACCAATATCGACCCCCTGAAATACGATCTGCTCTTCGAACGGTTCCTCAATCCGGAACGCGTGAGCATGCCTGATATCGATACGGACTTCTGCTACAAGCGCCGCGGCGAGGTGATGGAATACGTCATCCGCAAGTACGGCGCGGAACGGGTGGCGCTGATCATCACCTTCGGCACCCTCCAGGCCAGGGCGGCGGTCCGTGACGTAGGCAGGGCGCTGGACGTGAGCCTGCCCAAGACGGACAAGGTGGCCAAGGCGGTGCCCCGCGAGCTGGGCATCACCCTGGAGAAGGCCCTGGGGAACAAGGACCTGAAGGCCATGTACGACGAGGACCCGGAAGTGAAGCGGATGATCGACATCGCCCGCAGCGTGGAGGGACTGCCCCGCAACAGCGGCACCCACGCCGCCGGCGTCGTTATCGCACCCTGTCCCCTGATCGACCTGGTGCCCCTGCAGCTGGACGAGGCCGTGAAGGACGAGGGCATCAGCCAGGACCGCATGATCACCACCCAGTACGACAAGGACAAGGTGGAGGAGCTGGGCCTCCTGAAGATGGACTTCCTGGGTCTCCGGACCCTGACCGTGCTGGATGACGCCGTGAAGTTCATCCGCCAGACCACCGGTGAGACGGTGGACCTGGACAACATCCCCCTGGACGACCCGGAGACCAGTGCCATGCTGTGCCGGGGCGATACCCAGGGCGTGTTCCAGCTGGAGAGCGGCGGCATGACCCGCCTGGTGGTGGACCTGGCGCCCACCGGCTTCCGGGACCTGATCCCCCTGGTGGCCCTGTACCGTCCGGGCCCCCTGGGAACGGGCATGGCGGACGACTTCATCCAGGGACGTCACGGCCACAAGACCGCGGAATCCCTGCACCCCCTGCTGGATTCTGTGCTGGCGGACACTTACGGCGTGGTCCTCTACCAGGAGCAGGTCATGAAGATCGCCTCCGTGCTGGCCGGCTTCAGCCTGGGCGAAGCGGATATCCTCCGCCGTGCCATGGGCAAGAAGAAGGCCAAGGTGCTGGATTCCATGCAGGTGCGCTTCGTGGAGGGCGCCAAGAAACTCCACAACATCCCCGAGGAGCAGAGCGCCAAGATTTTCGCGCTGCTGCAGCACTTCGCGGGATACGGCTTCAACAAATCCCACTCCGTGGCCTACGCCCTGGTGGCCTACCAGACTGCCTACCTGAAGGCCCACTGGCCGGCGGAGTTCTTCGCGGCGCTGATCACCAGCGTCATCTCCGACCCGGACAAGATGAGCTGGTACCTCACCGTCTGCAGGGAGCGGGGCATCGACATCCTGCCTCCCGACGTGAACGCCAGTCTCAGCGACTTCTCCGTGGAGAAGGGCGCCATCCGCTTCGGCCTCAACGGCATCAAGAGCGTGGGCGGCGGCGCGGTGGAGGAGATCATCAAGGCCCGGCAGAAGGGCGGCCCCTTCACCTCCATCCTGGACTTCTGCAAGCGGGTGGACTACCACTGCCTCAACCGGCGGATGCTGGAGAACCTGATCCGCTGCGGGGCCATGGACTCCACCGGGGGCAAGCGCTCCCAGCTGCTGGCGGTGGTGGAGAACGCCCTGGACCTGGGACGGACCCACCAGAAGGACCACGAGTCCGGCCAGATCGGCCTCTTCGGCGAGGAGACCTTCGCCGAGATCAACGAGATCCGGCTGCCCGAGCTGCCGGAGATGAACCAGGCGCTGATGCTGAAGAACGAGAAGGAGCTGATCGGCTTCTACGTGACGGGGCATCCCCTGGACGGCTACAAGAAAGCCCTGGAGAGCTTCACGCCCCTGTATCTGCTCACCGAGGAGAACAGCTCCGTGAAGGACAACAGCTTCCTCAAAGTGGGCGGCATCATCTCCCGCTGCGAGGTGAAGAGCACCAAGCGAGGTGACACCATGGCCATCTTCACCCTGGAGGACTTCTCCGGGAAGATGTCCGTCATCGCCTTCCCCAAGACCTACAGCGAGTACTCCGGCCTCATCGCCGAGGACAGCATCGTGGGCATTGAGGGGCGGTTCAGCGTGGACGAGCGGGAAGCTAAAGTCATCGCCTCTGAGATCGTGGGGCTGGAGGAAGGCAAGGCCGCTCCCTCCATGGGGCGGAAGCAGGTCTTCAAACGCCAGTACCGCACCCGGGAGTCCGCCGCGGACTACGAGTCCCTGGCGTCTTCCATGCCGGCAGGGCAGGGAGGACAGTACGGACCCGGTGACGGTTACGGTGTTGGCGCCTCCGGACAGTAGGGCGGCAACGCCGGCTCCGGAGGGAACAGCTCCGGTGTGCGGAACGCGTCTCCCGGCGTGAACAGCATGCCGGGCGGAAACGGCGGTCCGGGCGCAAGGAACGGACAGAATGACGGGGCGGCCCCCTCTGCCGCGGCAGCGTCCCCAGATGCAGGTCTACCGGTGGAGGTGCCTCCCGGCGCCGTGATCTACCTGCGCATCAGCGCGGACCGGGAGAACCCGGCGGTGACACAGTCCCTGATGAAGCTGTTCACCGGCTATTCCGGGGACCACCTGGTCTTCCTTGACCTGATGGGGTCCAGGAAGCGGATCCGGGTGGAGCCCCGCTTCTTCATCGACGCGGGGAATCCGGAGCTCCAGCGGAAGCTGGTGGCGCTTCTTGGTCCCGGCAGCGTCC
>CALAZX010000180.1 GCA_937926555.1 uncultured Negativicutes bacterium
GGAAGGGTAGGTGCGGCCTTTTGCCAGTTCGGTTCTCCGGCCGGTCTCCAGCGTGCGGCTGACGGGATTGTCTTTCGAGGTCTTGTCTTTCAAGGTCTTGTCTTTCAAGGTTTTGTCTTTCGGCCAGTAGGGGGCGGCATGGAATGTATTATATGCCATGTTGTCATAGAAGGTATAGTAATAGTTCCATTTTTTGGTCTGGGAGTCGGGAAGCTGGAAGTTGGGCCAGATCTGGAGCATCGGAGTGCGGATGACCTCCTGGATGTTGCTCTCCTCTTTGGCATTATTGCTTTTCTTGTAGGTTTTTTTCAGAGAGATGGGACCACCGCTGGTCTGGACTGTGAGGTCGACCTCGATAAAATGCTCCTTCTCGTAGCTGAAGGTTTTGAATTTGATGTGGTTGGAGATATATTCCGGCTTCAGGTACTGGAGAACTTCTTTTTTCAGCGGAAGTAGGATATTAACCTTATTGCCCCGGAAGGTCTCGCAGACATTGATGCGGGCATCGGGGAAACAGGGCTTGGCCTGAGGGGTGATGACACAGATTTTCTCTGTGAAGAAATCATCTGCCGTCCAGATTTTGGCATCATAGGCGCTCAGGTCGACATTCGCCACTTTATTCTTGTTGAGCGAATTCGTGAACTTGGGATATACGGTCTCGTAGGAATAGGAGCCGCCCACGGTGATATCGCTGGGGGATTTTTTCCATTGCTCGGGCAGATCCGGAGTCAGTACCAGAAGTTTCTTCGCATCGCTTCCGGCAAGTCCTTCCAGCAGTACGTCGGAGACGTCCAGGAAGGACTCTCCTTTCATCTCAAGGGTTTTCGCCTCGCCGAGAGCGGAGCAGAAGCCGGTGATTTCCAGCGGGGTGGCCGGGATGAAAGAGAGATTCGGCTCATCGGAAGAGATTTTGAGCTCTTTCTGATAATCATCCAGAAGATCGAGCAGGTTGCCGATTTTCTCTGCCTGGACGGAACTGTCCGGGAATTTGTTTTTGCTCATGATGGAAACCATCAACGTCTCAAGCCATTGATGCAGAATGATTTTCTCATCATTGTTCAGGTTGTTCTGAAGCAGCGGATCCGTAATTCCGTCAAAGGTCCACCAGGAGATGCTGGCATTGGACGGGAATCTGGGCTCCACAGCCGGGCAGACCATGAGGGAAGGCCAGATGATGGCCAGGGGACTGTCATTATAGCTGATGACCTGGAGTTTCACCCCTTCGTTGACGGAAGGGTCCTTATAGGTCTTGTACTCATCAGGCAGCATTCTGCTGAAAAGTTGCAGCAGTGCGGTATCTTCGGGTTTCAGCGTTTCAGGGGCAGGAATGACCACAGAATGGACTTCCAGTTTGTTGATGCCCCGGACTTCCCGCAAGGCGAGCATGGCGAGGATGCCGCGCCATTCATTCAGGAAACGCTGATGCATCTGATGGTCTTTGTCAAAGAGGATCATCTCGAATGCGGCGGGACGGGCCCAGATATCGGGGATGGAACTGATGTTGGACTCTTCTTTCGCCGTGACATTGAGGCTCTCCACCAGACTGCCGAGGCTGGTCTGTGAATCAGCTCTCCATTCGCCCGGCTGACCGGTGGCAATCTGACAGGAGTCTTTCATACTGGGTAATAACGGTATAGTAGACATTGGTATCGCTCCTTATCACTTATTGCAGATATTGTAAATTGCGTTCATCAAGAATCCGGTGCCGCTGGTATCGACTCCTTTTAAATTGGAGTGATAGGAGCAGAGCTGTTTCCAGAAATCGTTGTAGGTCAGAGACTGGGGATGTGCCGTGTCATCGCAGACGAGCTTATGGACATCCACTCTGAAGTTCCCCTGGGGAATTTGTGTGGCGGGCTCGTGCACCAGCTGGATTTTCCGGGTGGAGTGGGTGCTGATCTGGCCCAGCCAGGTGAAGAAGGTCTCGGAGTATTTGCCCAGGTCTCTGAACTTGTCCATGGTGACGGTATCGTCATGGACATCAATCTTGCCGTGCTTCTGGACCAGGTTCATGTACCAGGCCACCTGGGTCTTATAGCTCTTGTCCAGAGCGCATTCCTCCAGTTTGGGAAGAACGCAATAGTTGTAGGTGTAAAGGAACTTGATGTAGGTTGAGAGTTTCTCTTTCAGGTTGCCGGAGGTGCAGGGGTCGGGAAGATCGTTCCAGGATACTACGTTCAGGGTGTCCGGATTGTCGTCGTCGCCTCTGCCGATCATCGGGGTCTCCCGCTCTTCCGGCAGTTTCTCTTTGTTGAAGAAGTCGAAAGCGGCCAGTGCGGCGTAGAGTTCGATGAAGTTGGCGTCATTTTTCTGGGTGTTGGATCCCAGGCTGAACGTATTCACTTTATGGAGGTCGTTGTCGCCTACCATGTAGATGGACTTGAAGACACTGCGCAGCAGTTCGCTCTTATTGTAGTAGTCCAGTGCGGAACGGGTGTTCAGCATGAACTCGTCCGCTTTGGCCTGCATTTCGCCGGCCTCCTCGGTGGGAGCCGTCCGGAAACGGAAGTAGGGGAGAATCAGGGCGCCACCGATATGGACGGGAATCTCGTTATTCCGGTTTTTCTGCATCAGGGTCTTGATC
>CALAZX010000181.1 GCA_937926555.1 uncultured Negativicutes bacterium
GGAGGTCCCTCCGAAGTGGGGAAGGAGTTCTACCTGAAGACGGTGGAGCTGGAAATCCCCGACGGGGAGGAAGCCACGACCGGTGGGAAAGAAAGTGCGCTCCGCGGGGAAGAGAATACGCCCGGCGGAGAAGCTGAAGTGAACGGAGACAACCGGCCCTCCGGAGAGAGCGGCCGTCAGTGCGAGAAAAGAGAGTGATATCCGATGCACATGATAAAAGAAGACGTGATGGTGAACATCCATGACCGGAACGACCATGTGGCCGGCCATGTGAAAGAATATCTGGAGGAACGCGGCATTTTCGCCGTCAACGTGATGGGAGCCCCCGGCGCGGGGAAGACCACCACCCTGGAGAACCTGATCCGGCGCCTCCCCTGCAACTCCTACGAGGTGGAGGGGGACATCGAGTCCGACATTGACACGGAACGGCTGCGGAAGCAGGACATCCGGGCAAGTCAGATCAACACCTTCGGCGCCTGCCATCTGGACGCGCCCCTGATGCACAACGCGGTGCACACCATGGAGTTCACGGAACCGGGCATCCTCTTCATCGAGAATGTGGGTCACCTGGTATGTCCGGCGGAATTCTCCATCGGCGAGCACATCAAGCTGCTCCAGGTCTGCGTCACCGACGGCAGCGACAAACCCTATAAATACCCGCTGGCCTTCGAGAAGGCGGATGTGATCCTCCTGAGCAAGGTGGACCTGATGCCCTATCTGGACTTTGACGAGGAGTTCTTCATGAAAGGCATCCGTCACCTGAATCCGGAAGTGCCGGTGTTCAAGGTGTGCGGCAGGACCGGCGAGGGCTACCAGGCGGTGGCTGACTGGCTGGAAGAGCGTTCCCGGCACAAATAAGCGGAAAAGAAGAGGCAGTTTGTTGCAGAACAGACTGCTTTTTTGCTATTCTGAGGAGAGAAGCGTCGTGGGATGTATCGAGGTTGGCGGCGTGGAGAAGAGAAAGACCGCGGTGCACGCGGGAAAGAAGGGAAGGAGGTACGGCATGGACAGATTCAGTGATGACGGAACCGGCACAGTGACGGCCTTACTCAACGTCTACGGACGGGTCCAGGGCGTGGGGTTCCGGCCCCGTATCTGCAGACTGGCCAAGGAGCTGGACCTCACAGGCCAGGTGGCGAACCTGGGCGGCCGGGTGGAGATTGTCATCACCGGCTTCCCGGAGAAGGTGGACCGGATGGAGCGCCTGGTCCGGGAAATCCCCTCCCCGGCGGTGATCAGCCGGGTGGAACGCCGCGACCTCTCTCCGGAAGAGGTGGCCGCGCTGGTGCGGGAGACAAGGCTGGATTTCTCCGGCTTCCGTGCCGTATACAGCGGTGGCGACGTGGTCCATCCCTTTTTTCCCGCGGATATCGCCATCTGCCCCCGCTGCCTGGAGGAACTCCGTGATCCGGAGGACAGGCGGTACCGGTATCCCTATATCTCCTGCGCGGAGTGCGGACCCCGGTACACCATCATCCGGGAGCTGCCCTACGACCGCTGGACCACCACCATGGAGGACATGGAGCTCTGTCCGGAATGCGGTGCGGAGTACCGTGACCTGGCGGACCGGCGCTGCCACGGGGAGACCATCTCCTGCCACCGGTGCGGCCCCCAGCTGTGGGCCCGGGTGCGCCGTGACGATGCTCACGGCGGGGCAGATTCCAACAGTTCCGGCAGCGTGGAGGAGCGGGGGGAGGAGGCCCTCCGTTCCGCCCTGGACCTGCTGGAGCGGGGTGCCATCATCATGGTGAAGGCCACCGGCGGCTACAACCTGGTCTGCCGTGCCGACACCGATGAACCGGTGCTGGCCCTGCGGGAACTGAAACACCGGCCCTCGAAACCCTTCGCCGTGCTGTTCGCCTCCATGGAGCAGCTGCGGCGCCACTGCGCTGTCAGCGGTGCCGAGGAGGAGCTGCTCTGTTCAGCCGCCCGTCCCATCGTGCTGCTGGACCGGCTGCGTGACGGAGCTGACGGACTGGCTTCCGGAGAAACCTGTCCGGAGGGAAATCCTCTCTCCCTTTTTCTGGCGGCCCGGGGCGGGACCCTGGGGGCTTTTCTCCCTTCACTGGGGATCTACGCCCTCCTGGCGGAACGGTTCCCCCTGGTGGTGACAAGCTGCAATGAGGAGGGGAGTCCCATCCTTTTCCGGGACGGGGATGCCCTGGCGTTCTACCGGGACCATGAGAAAGTCCGGGGGATTTTCGGCTATGACCGTGACATCCTACTGCCCGCCGACGACGGGGTGGCCCGGATTGTGGACGGGGAAACTCAGGTGCTGCGGCGTACCCGGGGCTACATGCCGGAACCGCTGGAAGGCGCGCCGGGGTCTGTTCCCGGCGGCAGCGTGCTGGCCACCGGCGCCCAGATGGAACCTTCCTTCTGCCTGGCGGACCGGGGGGTCTTCTATCCGGCGGCCATGCCCTGCGACCTGGAGAATCTTGGCAGCGGGGAGCTGCTGGAGTCCATGGAGCGGACCTGGGAGGAGCGGCTGCATCTCTCCCCGGAAGCTGTGGTGACGGACCTCCATCCGGGGTATCACGCCACCGGCTGGGGCGAAGGAATCGCGGCGGAGCGTAATCTGCCCCTGTACCGGGTGCAGCACCATCATGCCCATGCCCTCTCCGTGCTGGCGGAGCGGTGTGTCCTGGGTGATACCGGGTGGACGGACGCCCCCGTGCTGGCGGCTGTCTTCGACGGCACCGGCTACGGACCGGACGGCACTGTCTGGGGCGGCGAGTTCCTCCTTTGCGAAGGTGCGGATTTCCAACGTACCGGTCAGCTGGAGACTATCCCCATGATCGGCGGTGACGAATCCATGCGGCAAGCCTGGAAAAGTCTCCACTGCCATCTGGCCAACCAGGCTTCCTCCCTTTTTTCCGGGAAGGATTTTGCGGCTTTCCGGGAAAGTCTGGCGGAGGATTCAAGATATACCCTGGTGGAACGGGCTCTGTCTTCCGGCATCAACACCATCGGCAGCTCCAGCATGGGACGGCTGTTCGACGCCGTGGCGGCTTTCTGCGGGCTTTCATCCTACAACAGTCACCCGGGCCACTGCGCCATGTATCTGGAGCATGCTGCCCGTGCTGCCCTGGACCGGGGCGACA
>CALAZX010000182.1 GCA_937926555.1 uncultured Negativicutes bacterium
TCAAATCCCTCAGTCCGTCTATGATAACCAATCCATAACCTGCGCTTTTTCTGAGGGTCGCTTATTTTCCCTGGTAGATCAGGTCGATCAGCTTCATGGTCATCTCATAGGATTTCTCCAGGGAGGGGACCGGCAGGAATTCGAAACGGGAATGGAAATTCAGGCCGCCCGTGAAGTAGTTGGGGGTCAGGATTCCCTTGGTGGAGATGAAGGAACCGTCGGTGCCGCCGCGCATGGCGATGGTCTTGGGCTCGATCTCCAGGTTCTCCATGGCCATGTAGATGTAGTCGATGGCCTTGTGGTTGTCGTCGGTGATGGCGTCCGCGATATTGCCGTAGACATCCTCCACCACCCACTCGATCTTGGCACGGGGATTGGCGGCCTGGAGCTTTTTGCAGTTCTCCACGATGCGGCGCTTCTTCTCCTCGTATTTCTCTTTGTTGTGGTCACGGATGTTCAGCAGCACCTTGGCGGTGGACTGGTTGGACTCCATGCCCTGGCACCAGATGTAGCCTTCTTTGCCCTCGGTGCATTCCGGGGTCTCTTTCCGGTCGAACATGTTGATGAAATCCACAGCCAGCAGCGTGGGGTTCACCAGCACGCCTTTGGCGCTCATGGGATGGGCGCTGACACCGTGGATGGTGACGGTGGCTCCGCCGGCGTTGAAGGTCTCATAGACTACTTCGCCCAGGGCGCAGCAGTCGATGGTGTAGGCGAAAGCAACGGGGGATCTGCGGGAGTCCATATTCTTGGAGGCGTACAGGCCACACTCCTCGTCAGGAACGAAAGCCACATAGATGTCTCCGTGGTGCAGGGATGCGTCGTGCACCAGGGTGGACAGCGCGGTCATCACGTTGGTGACAGCGGCCTTGTTGTCGGAACCCAGCACGCTGGTGCCGTCGGTGACAATCAGGTCCTGACCTTTGTAGTCCAGCAGTTCAGGATGCTCGGATACTTTCATCACGATATCCTGCTCCTTGTTCAGCACGATATCCTTGCCGTCGTAGCCTTTCACCATCTGCGGATGGACTTCCGGGGACAGGCATACGTCCACGGTGTCCAGATGGGTCACGAAGCCTACGGCGGGAACTTTGCGGTCGGTGCCCTCCGGCAGGTTTGCCGGCAGTTTGGCGGTGAGCACGCATTTGTCGCTCAGGTGGATATCCACCAGGCCCAGTTCTTTCAGCTCTTTCTCCAGCTGGCGGGCCATGTCCCACTGGCTGTCGGTGCTGGGGACTTTGGTGCCGCCGTTGGGGCAGCTCTGGGAAGGAATTCCTACATAACGATAAAACCGTTCTACTAACTCTTCACGTACTTTGCTCATGAACAGAACCTCCTGGAAATAAGACCGGGCGCATGCCGCAGCACGCCCCGGCTGTGGTCTTCTAAACTACCTCACCAAGCCGTCCGGATCCTCGTCAGACCCGGATCAGGACTCAGTGGAACATAACACGGGGATATACATAGTCCGCCTGGAAGCCCAGGGGGATGTTGAACCACCAGAATGCGTAGAGCATGATGGTCAGTACAATCAGCAGGGTGAAGGTATAGGGCAGCATCAGGCTGCTCAGGGTGCCCACGCCGGTACGTTTATAGTACTTCTGGCAGTAGATGATGATCAGGGGATAGAATGCGAACATCGGGGTGCATACGTTCACCGCGGAGTCGCTGATACGGAATGCGCACTGGGTCAGTTCCGGAGAGATGCCCACGGACATCAGCATGGGAACGAAGATAGGCGCCAGGATGGACCACTTGGCGGATGCGGAAGTGATCAGCAGGTTCAGCAGGGCAACGAAGATGATGATGCCGAACACGGTCACCTGCGGAGGCAGCGCCAGGGATTTCAGGAAATCGGCGCCGGCCACTGCGATCAGCGCGCCCAGGTTGGATGCGCCGAAAGCCCACATGAACTGGGCTGCGAAGAAGTAGAACACAATCAGCTGGATCAGCGTCTTGGTGATCTCCTCCATGGAATGGGTGAAGTCGCGGGAGCTCTTGAAGTTGCCGCTGAGCACGCCGTAGACGATACCCGGGATGGCGCTGAGCAGGAAGATGATGGCCACGATGGACTGCATCACGGGAGCCTTGAAGCTTGCGATGTTGCCCTGGGGGTCACGCAGCAGGGAGTCAGCCGGCAGCAGTGCCAGAACAAGTCCGGCCAGCATCAGGAACAGCACCAGGGAAGCAATCCAGAAGGAACGGTTCTCTCTGGGGGTGATGGGGCGCATGGCGTCCTCGGAAACCTTCAGGTCCGCATCCAGCGGGCAGGCTTTCCAGCACCAGGGCTCGGTGATCTTCTCGGTCACCCACCAGCAGCTGAAGATGACAGCGAAGGTGGAACCTACCGCATAGAAGTAGTTGCAGAGCACGTTGACCTCATAGGAGGGGTCGATGAGCTGTGCGGCCATCTGGGTGAAGCCCTGGATGATGGGGTCGATGGCGGAAGGTGTATAGTTGGCAGCAAACGCGCCTGCGATACCAGCAAAAGAGGCAGCCACACCGGCCAGCGGATGTTTACCGGATGCATAGAACAGGTAGGCCGCGATCGGGATGATGATCATATAGCCGCTGTCCGGAGCCAGATGGCTCAGCATACCTACCACGATGACAATCGGGGTGATCAGTTTCGGCGGGGTCACGGACAGGATCTTCTTCAGACCTGTGCCGATAAAACCGGAGCCGTCGGCGATACCAATACCCAGGGTGGCCACAATAACCATACCCAGCGGCGGGAAGCCGGAGTAGTTGGTGACCATCTTGGTCATCAGGGTCACCAGCGCCTTGGCGCTGAGCATGTTGTTTACGGTGATTTCCTTACCGGTGGTCGGATGCACATAACCGAAGTGCACGTTGGAAAGCAGCGCTGACAGGATGCAGGTAATGAAGAATGCCGCGATGAACAGCATGGTGATATCGGGAATCTTGTTACCGATCCGTTCGATCCAGCCTAAGAAACCGCCAACTTGCGGCGCCGGATCTTTTACTTCTGTTTCTTTCACTTGTTTAGACACGTTCGCATCTCCTTTGAAATTAAGATTGGGTGGAATCTTCCGACAGAACAGGACAGCTGAAGCCGTCATCGGGGTTCCCCTTTTCCCTGGGCGCTCTCCCCTTCCCGTCCGGGATTCCGGCGGTTCCTGCGAAAGAACCGCTTCTTCTATATGAATCCTGGGTCAGAACACTGTCCGCCGCGGATACATACCACATTTCACAAAAAATACACAATAATATTACCATATTTTTCTGTGAATCACAAGGATATTCCCCTTTTAACCCCTTATTTCATGCCGTTTTCTCAAGTTTGTATACTATTTTACATATCGGCCCCTTCCTCTCCCGGTCCATTTCAGCCCTTCCCGGTGTTTCTTTTGAAACACTTCTGTTCTTTTTCTCTAAACGATTGTCTTTTTTCCTCTTTTTGCTTATAATAAGGGTAGAATATGAGATGGCAATCTGACATACCGGTGACGTCACCCGGAGGATGCTCCGGAATCACGCTGATAGATATGAGATCCCGGCACACCGCAGATCGCCCACAGACAGATCACAGAGGAGGTTTTTCTTAATGGCCGCGAAACAAAGCCGCTTCACCCTGCGTATCCACCCCATCGTCATGGAGAAGATGAGATTCATCGCCAACTACAACGGACGTTCCGTGAACAAAGAGATTGAGCAGATTCTCAAATGGGTCATCGAGGATTTTGAGAACAACCGGGGCCGGATCAAACTGGAAGAGCCGGAACACAATGACACCCCCATCCCCCCTGCCCTGAAGAGGAAACTGGAGGAAGCCCAGAAAAAACAGGAGGGCTCCCTGGATCTGTTCACCCTCAAATGACATCCGTACCTGGACTCCCCCCCCTGCTCCCCCGCCGGGAAGCAGGGGTTCTTTTGTACCCTGAGAGAAATCCCGGACAAGCGGAACCGCCTTAAAGAGAACCTCCGAGCGGAATGCAAACGTTAACCGGCTCCGAAACAGGCCCAAAACGCAAAAAAGCCCCGCCACTGTGAAAGTGGCAGGGCTTTTCTTATATCACGTTATCCTGCAGGACGCAGCTTATTTGAAGTACCGCACGCCGGACTCGAAGATGTGCTGATCCTTGTTGCCGGAGATGTTGCGCATCAGGCCGGGAACGAAACGCTCGCTGT
>CALAZX010000183.1 GCA_937926555.1 uncultured Negativicutes bacterium
CTGCATCCGGAGTCCTCAACTGGTAATCGTAAATCGCCTGACAGGAATCTCCCAGCAGCATGATTCCCGCCCCAGTCTCCTGCAGCGCTTCTATGATGGACAAGACAAAATCCGCTCTGTGGGCGATAAGATCCTGCACCTCATCCACCATCAGAAATTCCACATTCGACAGGAGGGAGGGCCGCTTCCGGATGATTTCCGTAGCGGTTTCTATTCTCTGAAGGTAGTTCTGGCCGCAAATATCATAATCAGGACCCAGAAGCTCCTCTTTCAGATTGCTGGCGCATAACTCACAGATGAAACGGGTGGCAAAAGAATCGAAGGTGCGTACCTCTATCAGATTCCAGCCTTGGGAGATGCGACTCTCTTTTTCCGCTTCCAGCAGACGCTTCCTGATGACTGCCACGGCATTCCGGCTGAAGCAGAGTATAACCATGGCTTGCGGATTGTATCCCTCTTTGAGAAGATGGATGACCCGTTGGATCAGCATATGGGTTTTCCCGGTTCCCGGACCGGCGTTGACAAAAATATCCGTTTTTGCCGCCTCTTCGATTATCTTTTCCTGCTCCACAATTTCAAACCCGTTATTTACGGTCTCCAAACCGGAGTCATCCACTGTAGCGGGATCCGGACCAACGCTTTTTTGGTGGGTTCTGTCCGTTTGCTCAGAGAGGCTGTCGGTCTGAGCGGCCAGTGCGCGTATTTTCTCCTGCATTTCTTGCGGAAGAACGTCGAAGGCAGGTGTGCCTATCAATTTGATAAAACCGGAGAGCAGATCCGATTTATCCTGATGGACATTTTCCTCTTTTTCTGTACCGGAGATAGTATCCTCCCGCTCTTCGCTGTCTTCGATTATTTCCTCCGGAAGATTTTCTGCCGGTGTTTTTTCGGCGGTATCGCAAACATCCGCAACCGGCGCTTTCTTTTCTTCCGGGAAAAGTCTCTCTTCCCAGATTGAAGCGGGCTGATTCTCCGCACATGACTTTTCCCGTTCTGTCTGAACCAGTTTTATGCGCTCGATTTCCTCATCAGTTATTGCGGGACGGCATGTCCGAAGATAGCTGCAGCCGATATTCTCACAGAGGCATACCAGCTTGGTAGAACCATCCTCCATTCTTTTCGTGCCCCAGGGGTAATCCCCTTCTTCCGCATAGGCGCAATGGACCGCGGCTCTTTCGTATTCATCCGTCTGTTCCGCTGACAGATGGTACTTGCAGATGCGGCGGTTGTCTATGTCCTTTTTCAGCTGCTCCAGTGCGAAAACATCGTGTATATGAGAAAGAAATTCCCTGTCATTCCAGAGAAAGTTGGCCTTTATCGGTTGCAGATTGCTTCTGAAATATACAGTGCTTCTATTTTCGGTGCTCATTTCATATCGTCCTTGCTCAAGCCTTCGATTTCCCGTGTCAATTTATAATAACATTTCAGTTTCGGATATTCCCAGACCGTGCGCTGCTTGTCTGTACGCATATTGCTTTTTGCCGTGATCCTGAAAATCATGTCCCGGTCAACTTCAGCCTCCAGTTTGATTTTCTCCTCCAGGAAACTGTAGCTGGGGACCTCCAGCGTTTTGAATCTGTCCGGGGCTTTCTCTATGTCACGGCTTCCGCCAAAGACAAAGCGGGCCTGGCCGGTTGTGTCGACAATGCCGAAGTAAGCTTCTGTGCGCCAGCCATTCAGGTTTGTATCCTTGGGCAGGAGCTCATAGTATGTGTTGTCGCTCAGAATGATGCCCACTGACTGGCTGGAATGATAGCCGCCGGACAGACTGTCGAGAATGGCGGCACCGGTGCTTATATTCCACATCGTGTCGGTTTCCGGATAATATACTTTATCTTCTCCGTAAAGTTCGCACATCCGTTCTTCCAGTGGCCGGAGATTGGTGCTTCCTCCTACCATGAGGATTTTGTCGATGTTGGAGATGCCGACGCCCGACTCCTCCACCGCTTTTTCGAAACAGGCTATCGCATTCTCTATATTCTCCTTGATGATATCGCAGAACCATTCATATTCCAGCGTGTCACGGCATACCCCCAATTCCCCGTACCGGGGGATATTGATGGTCACGGTGTCATCATCACTCAGATTCCGTTTTGCGGCCTCGCAGTTCACCAGCAGAAGATCCCGTGCGTTTGATGACATATCCTCGAAGGCGATACTTTTATCTTTCTTCCTGGCGAATTTAGCGTGCATGCGACGTGCCAGGCATTCATCAATCTCATCTCCCGCTCTGTTGTTGCCGGCGGAAGCGAGCTCCACCACTCTGCCGTCGGCATGCTTCAGAATAGTGACATCCTGCGTTCCGCCGCCCCAGTCAAAAACAGCAATCATAGAATCATTCTTCAATGCATCATAGTTGGCGAAAAACGCCGCAGTGGATTCTGTCACAAAGGTTTTTATAGAAAGCCCGGCATTTTGGGCCGCAATCCGCAATTTTTTTCTCTTTCCTGCGGAAAAGCCTACCGGAATGGCCAGGGTGACCTCTTTGATATCCGGATTGAACTGCTCGATACGGATTTTCAATGTCTGGAAAATCTCTGTGACAATATCCAGAGATGTCCATTGTTTCCCCGCGATTTCCATGCAGAAATCCTTTTCAAGGATGGATTTTATGGAGCTGATACATTCGCAGGATTCCTGGAGAGAGCTTTTTTTCTCCCAGGCCTCCCGACCTGTATATACGTCTCCCGTCTCTTTGTCTATAGCGACAATGGAAGGGATCGGAAACCCTTCGCTATCGCCACAGTTGAATTGCTTATCATCAACAAAAATGACAGCTGAGCTGCTTGTCGTGCCGAAGTCTATGCCTACAGAAATACCCATGTCATTCTCTCATCCTTTATTTATTATAGTTTTATCCCGTTCTTTTTCAGTGTCTCGAAAACGTCCGCCAAGTCCATAATCAATGCGGAGCACAGTTCTTTCGCGTCATCTTCTCCTCCCATATCATCGGCGGTGAGATCTTTGACGGCTTTGAAATTGCTGTATTTGCTCTTTAAAGCCCGGGCCAGCTCCGCGAAGCAGTGTCTGGTATCCTGCTCGCTTTTAAGGGCAAGCGCGTTTGTTTTTTTGTGAAGTGTTTCAAGTTCTTCCGTTTTTTGAGCCAGGAGAATTTCCCGCTCTTCCGCTGTTTTTTCCAGATTCCGGATGGTTTCTGCGGTTTCCACTTTCTCGCATTCCAATTTCTGAAGCATCTCTTCTTGGTTCTGCCGGTGCGCCGTTTCTTTTTCCAGCGCTTCTTTCAGCTGAGCAAGTTCTTTTTCATACTGTTCCTGCATCAGAATGCTTCTCTCTCTCTCATCCTGGATAGTCGCTTCCAGGCAGGAACGGTTCTGCTTGCTCTGCTCGTTGATATTGAATGCGATATCTTGCGCCTCAGTCAACGCAAGGATCAGTTCCTGGATCATGGCGGAGGAAGATTTTGCGGCAGAAATTTTGTCAATGTCGGGATTGCTTATGAAGCCGGAATTCAGGTTGGAACTAGGCGCATTGTCCGTGTTCCCGTCCCGGCTATCTATCGCCCGGTTGCCCTCTGCATTCTCGGAAGGAGTTGCCGCTTTATCGTCCTTATCTGCCTGGGCAAGGGAAATCCAGTTTTTCAATCCGTCAATCTGGATTTTCCGCTTCGACATTCTTTTCCTGATGGAGTTCATTTTGGCATTCTCACAGCCGTCAATCAAATTGGAGATGAAGAGACAGAACTCCTCGATGACCTCTGAAGAGAGCTGGAATTCTTCCCAGAAAGGAAGAGGCAGAAAATCATCTTCTATAAAATGCACAAAAGAATTAGCGAAAATAGATTCACGGTTCGCAGTCAGTTTGTCACTGTTTTTCTTTTGCGCAGCTGCTCTATATTTCTTTATGAGCAGGCCGATAAGATCTGTTTGCGGTTTCTTCTCATTCAGGAATCCTACGAGCAGTTCATTCGCCAGGCGGAATGTATCATCACATTTATCCCCGTATAATCTGCCTTCGAAAAATTGACGGAGCCGTTCCAGCGGGTTTTCGCCTTGGAGGATGTACTCTTTCATTTTCAAAGAGACATCGAATTTGATCCCTTTATAGAGATATTCCTCTCCCTCGCCTTGGAAGCCGGATTCTTTGACCATATTTATCCAAAGGTCCTGATATGCTTTCTTTTCCTCTTTGTTTGGATCTTTTTTTGCAATCAGTGCATCCATTTGTTGTGTGTACTCACTCATACCATACCCTCCATAGTTATTTATTCCCTATCTGACACTGTTTTCTCATACAGTAGAAAAATTTATTATATTCATTATTATAGCATAAAAAGGGGTTTTATATACGCTATAAGTACATTGTGCCAATTTATACGTGAGGCTGGAAATGTCGCTGATGAAGCAACACAAAACGACAGTCCGGTTTTTTTCATCGCCATATTGCACTGTATTGCATTATATCGTTGCGGGTCTGTTCCGCCAGTGCCTACCCTATTCCATGTCGGCCCTGTCCTCCAGTTCGCCTTCCATGGAGAGGAAGAGCTCTTTCAGCTCCCGCAGGGTCTCGGCCTTGGCGTTCCACATGCCACGCTGCTGGGCTTCCAGCAGCACTTCGGTGATATGCTGCAGGGCCCAGGGGTTCACGTCTTTCATCCATTCCTGCATG
>CALAZX010000184.1 GCA_937926555.1 uncultured Negativicutes bacterium
CAGGCAAAGGAAGGATATCATGGCTAAATCCCTGGAGAACCAGGAGACCGCCCGGAAGATCGTGGAAGCCGCCACCGAGCTGTTCGCGGAGAACAACTTCGAAGCGGTGTCCCTGAAGAAGATCGCCAGCAAGGCGGGCGCCAACAGCGCGCTTATCTCCTATTACTTCGGCAACAAACAGAAACTCTACGAGCATATCCTCAGCGACCAGGCGGACTTCTTCATGTCCTCCCTGGAGAAGCTGGAGGCCACGGGGCTCACTCCCCTGAAGCGGATGCTCCATTTCCTGGACGAGCAGACCCGCTCCCATCTGGAGAATCCCAACGCCATCCGCATCATCTACCGGGAGCTTCTCTCCCCCACGGAGATCGGCGCGGAGACCATCGAGAAGAAAATCCTCACCATCCAGGACCGGATGATAGAGGCCTTAGAAGAAGCCATTGAGAACGGCACGGTGAAGCCGGACACCAACACCCATGCGGCGGCCTTCACCCTCATCAGCATCTCGGCCTTCTACCTGCTGACACACCAGTATATCCTGGCCAGCCGCAGGCTATCCGGGGAGGAGACGGATTTCTCCCATATACGCAAGGTCTATCTCACCTACTTCAACTCGCTGCTGACCGGAAAGGAGTCTTTAGCATGAAATTACCGGAAATCAAGCTGACAAAAAAACATTACGCGGTGCTGGGCGCCGTGATTATCCTCTTCCTGGGCTGGCGGATCTTCTCCGTCCTCAGTGACAAGCCCCAGGAGGTCAACACCGTCCCCGTGGTGCGCACGGTGACCGTGGGCGAGACCTCCACCGACGCCACCGCCACCTATCCCGGCGAGGTCCGGGGCAAATACGAGAGCCAGCTGGCCTTCCAGGTTCCCGGCAAGATCATCCGCCGCTCCGCCAATCTGGGGCAGCAGGTGGAAGCCGGCCAGGTGCTGATGGAGATCGACCCCAAGGACATCGACCAGCAGCTGCTGGCCAGCCAGGCGGCCTACAGCTCCGCCCAGGCCAACTACAACCTGGCCCGGGAGAACTACAGCCGCTTCCAGAAGCTCTATGAGCAGAACGCGGTGAGCGCCATGGTCCGGGACCAGTACAAGACCCAGTTCGACGCCGCGGCCTCCGCGCTGAACAGTGCCCAGGCCCAGCTGAACGCATCCCGGAACCAGATGGGGTACACCCGTCTGGTGGCGGACCATGCAGGCAGCATCGCCTCCGTGTCCGGCGAGGTGGGCCAGGTGGTGGCAGCAGGCACCCCCGTGGTGACCCTGGTGCAGGACGGCCAGCGCGAGATCCAGATCTACGTGCCGGAGAACCGGCTGGACCAGGTGTCCATCGGCCAGAAAGCCACCGTCACCTTCTGGGCCCTCACCGGCGTGAAGGCGGAAGGCACCGTGACGGAGATCGCCCCCATGGCGGACCCGGTGACCCGCACCTATAAAGTGCGCATCGCACTGGACTCCATGCCGGAAGAGGCCAAGCTGGGCATGACCGCCAAAGTGGTCCTGGGCACCGGCAAGGAGACAGCCCTGCTGCTGCCCCAGAGCGCCATCTACCAGACCGGCGAGAAACCCGGTGTCTGGGTGATCCGCGACAAGAAAGCAACCCTGGTGCCGGTGAAAGTGGACGGCTACGAGGGCAACAACGTGAAAATCTCCGCCGGCCTGAAGAAGGGCGATGTGGTTGTCACCGGCGGCATCAACAAATTATCCGAAGGACAGGAAGTCCGTCTGGAAGGCAGTGAGTTCAAATGATGGACAATCAGATGAATAACAGAGGCAGCGGCAACTGGGCCGAGTGGGCCATCAGGCACAAGCAGGTGGTCTACTTCTTCATGACGCTGATCTTCGCCATGGGCATCTTCTGCTACAACCACCTGGGCCGCAGCGAGGACCCCAACTTCACCGTGAAGCAGATGGTGGTCTCCGCCGCCTGGCCCGGCGCCACGGCGAAAGAGATGGAGCTCCAGGTGACGGACAAGATCGAGAAGACGATTCAGACCGTCCCCGACGTGGACTTCGTCACCAGCTACTCCCGCCCGGGAGTCTGCGTGGTCACCGTGACCCTGAAGGAATCCACCTCCCCCGAGACCACCCGCCAGCGCTGGCAGGAGGTGCGGAACCTGGTGGGCGACGCCCGGCGGAATCTGCCGGAAGGCGTCTACGGCCCCTTCTACAACGACCATTTCGATGACGTCTACGGCAACGTGTACGCCATCACCTCCGACAGCTACTCCTACGAGGAGATGCGCCAGGTGGCCAGCAAGATCAAGGACCAGCTGGTACAGGTCCCCGACGTGAAGAAAGTAGAGCTGCTGGGCGTGCAGCCGGAGAAAATCTACATCCAGCTGGACAACGACAAGCTCTCCCAGCTGGGGATGAGCATCGACCAGCTGGCACAGGTGATCAAGGCGGAGACCTCCATCACCCCCGCGGGCATGGAGCATGACAACAAGCACAATGTCTACCTGCGCCTCACCGGCCTGCCCAACACCCTGAAGAATATCGAGAACCTCCCCATCAGCGGCAACGGACGCACCCTGCGGCTGGGGGACGTGGCCACCATCACCCGTGGCTACGCCGAGCCGGCGGAACCCAAGATGTACTTTGACGGGCATCCTGCCATCGGCATCGCCATCTCCATGGTGGACGGCGGCAACAACCTGGAGCTGGGCGCCAACCTGGACAAGGAGACAGTGCGGATCCGCAACCAGCTCCCCCTGGGCTTCGAGTTCCACCAGGTGCTGAACCAGCCCAAAGTGGTGAAGAACGCCATCAACGAGTTCATGGAGAGCCTCATCGAGGCCATCATCATCGTCCTCTTCGTCAGCCTCCTGAGCCTGGGACGGCGGAGCGGCTATGTCATCTCCGTCTGCATCCCCCTGGTGCTCCTGTGCAGCTTCATCGGCATGTTCGCCATGGGCATCGACCTGCACAAGATCTCCCTGGGCTCCCTGATCCTGTCGCTGGGCATGCTGGTGGACGACTCCATCGTGGTGGTGGAGATGATAGAGCTGAAGGTGAACGAGGGCTGGGACCGGGTGAAAGCCTGCTCCTACGCCTTTGAGAGCTGCGCCAAGCCGCTGCTCACCGGCACTCTCATCACTGTGGCCAGCTTCATGCCCATCGCCTTCGCCAAATCGGCGGTAGGCGAGTTCGCCGGCTCCCTCTTCCCCGTGGTGGCCGTGACCCTGCTGGCAAGCTGGCTCATCTCCGCCACCGTGGCCCCCACCCTGGCCTACGAGTGGATCCGCCCCTCCGTGAAACGGAACGAGGCGGTGGATAACGGGGATAAGAAAGAGATCGCGGCAGCTGTGACGGAAAACGCTTCTGTGGATACTGCGGACAAGTCCGCTGACATCACCACCGGCGGAAACGCTTCTGTGGATAGTGAGGGCAACAAAGAGAACCCGGAGAAACTGCCGGATTCCCGGACCAACCCCATGTACGACAACACCTTCTACCGCGGCTTCCGGGCTGTGCTGGACTGGTCCATGCACCACCGCAAGACCGTGGTGGCCATGGCCGTGGCGGTGCTCCTCTCCACCCTGGCCCTCAGCGGCCTCTTGAAACACGAGTTCTTCCCCGCCTCCGTGCGGCCGGAGCTCCTGGTGGAGCTGAACCTGCCTGAAGGTTCCAGCCTGGCGGCCAGCGACGAGGCGGCGCAGAAGCTGACCCAGCTTGTCATGAAGGACGAGGACACGGAGAGCGTCTCCACCTATGTGGGCAAGAGCGCGCCCCGTTTCGTCCTGGTAATGGACCCTGTGCAGCCCCGTGACAACTACGCCCAGCTGGTGGTAGTTGCCAAGGACAGCGACGCCAGAGTCCGTCTGGAGAAGAAGATCAAGACCATGGTGGACGACAACCTGCCCAATGTGCAGAGCTACTCCCGCTCCATCCCTCTCGGTCCTCCCACTCCGTATCCGGTGATGTTCCGTGTCACCGCACCCACGGATGACGAGGCGAAACTCTACGCGGGCAAGCTGAAAGACATCATGCGGCAGAACCCCTATATCTCCCTGGTCCACTACGACTGGATGGAGAAGACCGGCGCGGTGAAAGTGCAGATTGACGACGACAAACTGCGCCAGATGGGGCTGACCCGGAAGACCGTCTCCTCCGCCCTCTACGCGGAGATCAGCGGCTACTCCATCAGCCAGTACTACGACAAGGACCAGGCCATCGACCTGGTGTTCCGCCTGGAGCCCCGTGACCACAGCAGCATCACGGACCTGGGCAACCTGAGCATCCCCACCGCCAGAGGCGCCGTGCCCCTGAGCCAGGTGGCGAAACTCAGCTACGAGAACGAGGACGGCATGATCTGGCGCCGCAACCTGCAGCCCACCGTCACCGTCAACGCCGGCATCGCCGACGGCGCCACCGGCAACGACGTGACCAACCAGATCCTGGATGCCTCCAAGGAGCTGCGGAAGAGCCTGCCCCCCGGCGTGAAAATCGAGGTTGGCGGCCCCTCCGAGAAGAGCGTCAACGCGCTGAGCTCCCTGATGGAGCCGGTACCGGCCATGCTGGTGATCACCCTGGTGCTGCTGATGATCATGCTGAAGGACGTGCAGAAACTCTTCGTGGTGGTCTGCACCGCGCCCCTGGGCATCATCGGCGTCATCCTGGGCCTGTTCATCTTCAATACGCCGCTGGGCATCATGGCTGAGATCGGCGCCCTGGCACTGACAGGCACCATCATCCGTAACGCCACCGTGCTGGTGGACCAGATCGACCAGCATCTGGCGGCAGGGATGAAACCCATGGATGCCGTGATGGAATCCGTCATTGTCCGCTGCCGTCCTATCATGCTGACGGCGCTGACCACGGTGCTGGGCCTCATCCCCATGTTCCCCAGCGACTTCTGGCGGGGACTGGCTGTGGCCATGGCCAGCGGTCTGACGGTGGCCACGGTGATCACCCTGATCATCATGCCCGTCATCTACTGCATGGTCTTCAGGATTCCCAATCCGGACAGTGCGAAATGATGTGACAACTGAATAGAGAAAACAGAACGGCCTCCGAAGGTCAGCCATGTACGCTGATCATCGGAGGCCGTTTCGCATGCCTTTTCCACTTTATCTTTTTCGATTTTCCCGCTGTTCCGGCGGATTCAGACAGGCCGTCACGTTGCGCCGCCTGCCCTGAGCTTCCAGGCCCGGCAACAACCTGCCACGCTATGCCGCCGGAGCGGATATCACATCCGGTCCAGCAGGTACACCAGGGCCAGCACATAGCCCACTCTGCCCAGGCCGCAGATCTGGCCGTCGCAGCCCGCCGTGGTGACACAGCGCTGCCGGAAGCTCTCACGCCGGTGGATGTTGCTGAGATGGACCTCCACTTTCGGCAGGTCCACCGCCTGGAGGGCGTCCAGCACCGCCACGCTGTAGTGGGTGTAGGCCGCCGGGTTGATGACGATGCCGTCCGCCTTGCCCAGTGATCCCTGGATCAGGTCCACCAGCTCCCCTTCGGAGTTGGTCTGGAAGAACTCCACCTCCAGCCCCAGGGCTTTCGCCTCCTCCGTCACATAATAGCACAGATCCCGGTAGGTCTCATGGCCGTAGATTTCCGGCTCTCTCACGCCCAGCATGTTCAGGTTGGGTCCATTGATCACCCGTATCCTCTTCATCGCGTCTCTTCCTCCCTGCGGCACAGCCGCACCAGTCTCACCAGCACCTCTTTCAGGGTGCCCTCGTTGTCCACCGTCCAGTTGGCCGTGGTCTCATACAGCTTCATCCGCTGCCAGTACAGGTCGTAGATTTTCTCCTTGCCCTCCGCCAGGAGAGGCCGCCCTTCCAGGTCGCCGCTGCGGCAGATGGCACCGGGACTGCGGCGCAGATAGACCACCGTCCCCAGTTTCCGGAGCAGATCCTTGTTCTCCGGGGTCACCACCACCCCGCCGCCACAGGCGATGACGGTGTCCGTGATGCCCTCTTCCAGGAGCGCCTCCAGCACCGCCGTCTCCGCCTTGCGGAAATGCTCCTCTCCCGGTTCGAAGAGTTCCGGGATGGTCTTTCCCGTCCGGCGGACGATCTCCTCGTCCAGGTCCAGGAAATCCCGGTCCAGCAACTGGGCCAGGTACTTTCCCGCCGTGGACTTGCCCGAACCGGGCAGTCCCGTCAGCAGCACGTTCCTCATGGTCTCTCCTCCAGTTCCGCGATGATCCGGTCCACCAGGCTGGCCGGCAGTCTTTTCCCCTGCCAGATCTCCTGGGACGCCACGGCCTGTGCCACCAGCATGTCCATGCCGTCCACCGCTTTCTTCCCCAGTCTCCCGGCCATGGCCAGGAAGGGTGTCACCCGGGGGTTGTAGATCAGGTCCACCGCCGCGGCGAACCGCGCCACCACGGATTCCGGCACAGGACTCCGGTCCGGGTGGCCGCTCATCCCCACCGGGGTGCAGTTCACCAGGATGTCCCCCCTGCGTTCCGCCAGCTCCGCATAGGAGATGACGGGACAGATGAAGCTGCCGCCGCTGCGGGATACCGCGGTCACCGAAGTTGCGCCATGGTCCTTCAGATACTGGACCACCGCCCGGGCCGCGCCGCCGGCCCCCAGGACCACGGCAACTTTTCCCTCCACAGGGATGCCGTTGCGCTCCAGCATCTTGCCGAAGCCCAGATAGTCCGTATTCCAGCCGGTCTTCCGGCCATCCCGGAAGAGGATGGTGTTCACCGCCCCGATGGCCTCCGCCTCCGGGGACAGTCCGTCCAGACTCTCCATCACCTTTACTTTGTAGGGGATGGTCACGTTGATTCCCGCGAAGGTTCCGCCACATTCTTCCAGCAGCGCTTCCACCCGTTCCGGCGGGCACTCCAGCAGGTCATAAGAACCCTCCCGCCCCGTCAGGCGGAATATCTCCCTGTGGATCCGGGGAGAGAGACTGTGCCCCAGCTTCTCCCCCAGCAGTCCGCAGACCATGGGAGCCGCCGCACTGTTTTCCGGAGCGCATTCCGTGTTGTTCTTCTCTTTTCCCATCAGACTGCGCTCCATCTCAGCGCCCCCTGTCCGCCACGTAGTTGCCCAGCACCTTGTAGAAGGAGCAGGAGTCCGTCAGGGAGTCCAGGGTCTTCCGCACCTCCGGATCCTCCAGGCTGCCGGTGAGGTCCACATGGAACACGTATTCCCAGGGTTTCCCCTCGATGGGGCGGGACTCCAGGCTCAGCAGGTTGAGTCCGCCGTCGGACAGTGTTCCCAGCATCCGGTAGAGGGAGCCGGGCTCATGCCGCACCGCCACCACCAGGGTGATCTTGTCGGCATCGGGCCGCCGCTCCTCCTTGTCGGCGATGATGAGGAACCGGGTCCGGTTGGCGTAGTCGGAGTTGATATGCTCCACCAGCACCTTCAGCCCATAGAGCTCCGCGGCCCGCCGGGAAGCCACGGCGCCCAGGGTCACATCCTTCCGCTCGCTGACCTCCTTGGCGCTGCGGGCGGTGTTGAAGAAGGGCACCGTCTCCATCTCCGGATGGCGGCGGAAGAAGTCACGGGACTGCTGGAAGCCCTGGGGATGGGAGTAGACTTTCCGGATATCCCCGATGACGGCATCCTCCAGACCCAGCAGGTTCTGGACCACAGGCACGCATTTCTCCCCCACGATATGGCAGTCGTAGCGGCGGATCAGGTCATAGACCTGGGTGATTCCCCCGGTGGAGGAGTTCTCCACCGGCAGCACGCCGTACTTCACCCTGCCGGCTTTCACGGCTTTCACCACGTCCTCGAACTCGGGATAGTTCACCTCCACCACGGGGCGCTCCCCGAAGTAGGTCTCCAGAGCCTCGTGGCTGAAAGAGCCCGGTACGCCCTGGTAGCCCACCCGGACAGGTTCCTCCCGGCTTTCCAGCTTCTCCAGCCGGTCCGCCAGCAGTTCCGTCTCCAGCTCACGGCTGGCGCCCATGATGGCCTCCATGATATGGCGCACCTGCTCGCCGTACTCTTTTTTGTGGAGACGCTCCACCGCCCGGTCCAGGACCTTCAGCTCCCGCTCCCGGTCCAGCACCGGCATGTGGTTCTCCGCTTTCCAGGCGGCCACGCCCAGCACGATGTCCAGCCGCCGCTCCAGCACCTTCACCAGCTCGTCATCCAGTTTGTCTATCTCCTGCCGCAAGGCGTTCAGATCCAGTTCCACCGTCATGCCTCCTCATCTGTCCTGTAAGAAATCCAGCAGGCACCATGCCGCCACGCTCTCCACCACGGGAACCGCCCGGGGTACGATGCAGGGGTCGTGTCTGCCCTTTATCTCTATTATCGTATCACATTCCGCGTCCATATCCACTGTTTTCTGGGGCAGTGAGATGGAGGGCGTGGCCTTGAAGGCCACCCGGAACACCAGGGGCATGCCGTTGGTGATGCCGCCGTTGATGCCGCCGTTATGGTTGGTCTCCGTCCGCACCTCCCCCTCCTCGAAGCGGAAGGGGTCGTTGGCGTCGCTGCCCCTCATTCCCGCCAGGTTGAAGCCGCTGCCGAACTCCACCCCTTTCACCGCGGGGATGGAGAAGAGCCCGTGGGCCAGGCAGCTCTCCACGGAGTCGAAGAAGGGCTCTCCCAGTCCGGGGGGCAGCCCGGTGACCATGCACTCCACCACGCCGCCGATGCTGTCGCCGGCATCGGCAACCTCCTCCACCAGGGCCTGCATCCGCTCTCCGGCGGCAGGGTCCAGCACCGGCCAGTGGCTCCGTCCCAGAGCCTCCAGAGTCTCAGGGCTCTCC
>CALAZX010000185.1 GCA_937926555.1 uncultured Negativicutes bacterium
TGAATATATTCTGAATGGAGATGACAGCATGATTGCAGGTTTACTTTGGCTCGGCGCCAGTATTTTTGTCGGCAACGCCGCGGGGAAACGTGGAAGAAGCGGCGTGATATGGGGACTGTTGGCATTTATTTTCAGTCCGCTGATTGTAGGTGTGGCTCTGCTCCTGATGGATGACCTGTCCGGAAGAAGCTGAGAGGGTTTCTGAACGGAGAAGGAGAAGACTGTGGAACTGATTATCTGGGTATTGTTATGCGCCGGCGTGGCGTATTATGCGGATAGAAAAGGCCGGAGTCCGGTGGCCTGGGGTCTGGGCGCGGTGATTTTCAGCCCGATCCTGGTTGGGCTGATCCTGGCGCTGGTGAAAGACCTGTCCGGAGAGAAGAAGATTGTGGAGCTGTCGCTGGAACAGCAGCAGCTCCGGGACCGGATCACGGTGAACGAGATCACCACCAGCCGGCAGCTGCAGGATATGGACCGGAAAGTGGACAGCCTGGGCGGCCGTGTGGACAAGCTGGACGGCGGAGCGCCTCCGGTATTGCCGGACGCTCCGGAGATGCGCCGTCTGGATACCGGTGCGGAGGAGAATGTGCCCCCCGCGGCCGGAACGGAGGTGGCGTACTGCCCCCACTGCGGCATGAAAGTGGTCAGCGGCGGCAAATTCTGCGCCCATTGCGGCCAGATCCTGCCGGAGAGCCCGCGGCAAAGCGGCGGTGAAGGGACGGACCGGGCATGAACGGGACATTGGGACAGTATCTGCTCAACCGGACCGGTAACAACCGGCTGAACCTTTCCGGCGAGATCGTGGTGAAGGACGCTGACCCTGGATGCCTGCTCTGCCTCACGGCGGAACAGGCCGGACGGCTGCGGCTGGAGGAGGAGAAACTGCGGAAGCGGTTCCCGTTTCTGGACATTGCCGGCGTGGAAGGCATGGGCTCCTATACGGTGAAGCTGTTCGCCTACCGGAGATATGTCCGCGACGCCCTCTTCCCCGAGGCGCTGCGGCAGGCGGTGGAAGCCATGCTGGCGGTGCTGCCTCCTTCTGAGTTCGCCGTCACGGTGAACATCTTCGGCGATTTCACCATGGCGGGGGAGCGGCTGGAGTTCCGTTATCTCAACCGTGACACCCTGGTGGCCTATAAGATCACGGGACGCCGGGAGCTGGGCATCCTGGCCCGCATCTTCACCCATTCCAGACGGCTGATGATCTATACGGTGGCGCTTCTCCTGCTGCTGTTCCTGCTGTGGCAGTGGCATCTGTTCGAGAACGGCATCCATCCCAATTTCTT
>CALAZX010000186.1 GCA_937926555.1 uncultured Negativicutes bacterium
ACGAGATTGACCACTGTGACTGGAGTTCAGACGTGTGCTCTTCCGATCTGGTCCGCCTGTCTCCGGATGCAGTCGCAGTCCACCTCCAGCAGGAGCTGCTGGAGAGGCAGGGTCAGGAAACGGACGCAGGCCTCCACACGGCTCCGTCCGCCACCCATCCTGCACTGGAGCAGGGCGGTGACATACTGGAACAGGGGCGAGGCCACCAGGTCCGCCTGCTGGGCCAGGTTCACGGGGATTCCGTACTCGTCGCAGAGACGGCGGAAACCGCTGTAGTCCTCCAGGCGGCGTACAACCACCGCCATCCGCTCCGCCTTCTCCCCCTGCCGGATCCTCTCCTTGATGTCCCGGAGCACCAGCCGGATCTCCGACTCCCGGTCCTTCACCTGCCAGATGGCGATCTGCCCCTCCGCCGCTGTCCGGGGGAAACCGGGCTCACGCAGTCCCATGAGGAGATGCTTCAGCGCCTCCGGCCGGTCCGGCTCGTCCGTCCGCCGGTCAATGCGGCCCAGGGCGCCCAGGACGCCGAAACTGGTGATGCCGGCGCCGTAGATCTCCGGACGGTCCGGCTCGTAAGGCAGAGCCACCGTCACGCTGCAGAGGCGCCGCAGCTCCCGGATGACCTCCAGCTCCAGGGCGTCGAAGTGGTAGAAGCCCAGGAAGTAGAGTTTCTCCCACTGCAAAGGGGTCTCCCGTTCCGACAGCTTCACAGCCACCAGCCGGTAGAGACCCTCCACGTCGTAGATATTATGCTCTTTCAGATATTCCCGGTACCTGCGGTATACCGCAGCGGTCTCCCGGTCCTTCACGCTGTACTGCTCGGGGCGCCCCTCCCAGTGCTCCATAGCCATCTCCACCTCCTCCACGGTGGAGCCGCTGCGTCCCAGCTGGCCCATCAGGGAGGTCATGGCCTTCACATAGCCGGTCTTGTTCACCAGCACCTTGTAGTATTCCAGTCCGCCTTCCCGGAGCATCTCCTCCAGGATGCTGCCCACGATGATCTCCTGGGTCTTGCGGCTGATCTGCACCAGCTGCTCCACGCCGCACTGGCGCAGGATCTCATGGCACAGGTAGTCGAAGTTGGCCGCGTTCACCTGGTGCTCACGGGCCTCCCGTACCAGGGACAGGGATGATGTGACCACCATGGCCCTGTCGAAAGGCAGGCTGCCCGCCTCCTCCAGGAACTCCTCCTTCGCCGTGACGCCCACAGGCAGGCAGATAAGCTTGAAATTGTCCTCCATTGTACCGTCCTTCCTATTCTCCTCTGTCATACTCTATTGTCAGTCCCGGGGCAATCACCTCCGCCGCTCCGGACCTTTCTTCGCCAACACTTCCCCCGGGTTGTGTTTCCCGGCCGCTGTCACTTCACCACCTGGATCCGCTCCCCGGTGTCCAGGTCCGTCAGGGCGATAGGGTTCAGATGCAGCTTGCCGTGGTCGATATGGAACGCGTCGGTGGTGATGCGCCCGAAAGGCGTGTCGATGACCACGTTGTAGAAATCCAGCTTCTTCTTGTAGTTGTTGAACTCACCCTGGATGTAGTTGAAGGGGATCACGGAATAGTTGCCCTTTCCCGACTTGAAGCTGCCGTAGGTCAGGGTGTTCCGGGGATTCCCGTCACACTTCAGGGTGATGTCCAGGGCCACCAGACACTTGAACCGCAGGTTCCGCAGGGGAATCCGGCTGTCCAGGTCCTTGCCCTTGCCGTAGATATTGTAGACACGGGTGTCTATGTTGTAGTCACCGTAGGCGTCCAGAGTCCCGTTATAGACTTTCGCATGGACATCGGTGAAGTCCAGATGCCCGTTCTCGTAATGGATGTCCCCCGTCACGTTCTCGAAACGCAGGGCCGGGATGTTCAGCTCGTCCATGTTCAGGGTGCCTGTGGCCACCGGCCGGCTGATGGGGCCCTTGGCCTTGGCGAACAGGGACATCTTGTCATGGAGGTTCATACCGAACCCCAGGGAGGAGGGGTCCACATCAATCAGGGATATGGTCAGGTCGCAGTCCGCAGGCAGCTGCCGGAAATCAACCACGCCCTTCAGGCTGAAGCCACCGCCCACCATGGTGCCGCCGAACTTGCCGGCGGTGATGTCCACATAGAGCTTCTTGGCGGTGTTCAGGTCGATGGTGGCATTGACCCCTTCCAGCACGTAGTGTCGCTGGAGGTAGAAGGATTCCAGTTTGCAGTTGTTCAGCACCAGCTTCATCCGCAGTTTCCTGTCCCCCAGGTTGAAGTTGGCCAGTTTCTCCTCCAGACTCCGCTTCCTTTTTTTCTCTTTCCGCTCCCTGTCGCTGTCCTTCCCGTCATCCAGCAGGGAGGCTTTCACGAAGTCCACCTTCATCTTCTCGTTGAAACGGACGGCGGTATGGGCCTCGTTCAGCGTGACCGCCTGGATGGTGGTGGATTTGAAGTTCCGGGTGATCACGTCCCAGGGACGGACATGGAAATCCCCGGAGGGCACCTCCAGGATCACGTCGCCGTTGATGTCCCGCCAGAGCAGGTTCTCAAAAGTCACGTCACCCCAGAGGTTGGCGTACAGCTTCTCCACGGTGATGGAACCCCGCAGCACGTCCTGCCGGGCCATCTCCCGGTTGAAGATGAGGGCGGCGCCACGGGAGGCGATCTCCGCCAGGATCAGCAGTGTGACCAGCGCCACCGCCGCGATGCCCGCCGCCGTCTTGAACCACATTTTATGTTTTCTCAGGAAGTCTTTCATTCTTTCCACGCTCGCACCATCTTTCCGCCACAGGCCGCCATGTCACGGACCATCCCTTTCCTGGGGATGTCCGGGTCCGCCGGCTTCCTCCCGCCGGCAGGGTCCATCCGGGACGGCTCCCCCTCCCGCTCTTCCGGAAGGGGACCTCCGGAATCTCTCCCTTTATACTACCACATGACATGGCACTTTCCTATGACAGGAGGGTGAAAAATGACGTTATTGAGAATTTTTCCATTTACCGCCGGGAATGCTTTTCTCTCCCGGCTCAACGGCGTCCTCCGTGAACTCCGTCATGTACTTCCAGTACCGCTTCGGCATGTGTGTCTGCCGGCACTTGGGATTGTGCCGTGGCTTGATCTCGATAGTGTCGTAGAAGAGACGCCACAGCCTGCGGCAGGCCAGCTCCGCCTCGTCGGGCCGCTCCGGGCGGAAATCCTCCATGGGCACGATGGCCGTCTCGTGGGGCCGGTAGACCAGGGCCATCCGGTGGATCTCGTCATAGATGAGGAAACGCTCCTCGGGGAAACGGTGGCGGAAATGGGCCGCCAGGTAGGGCAGCACGAAATTCTTCGGTCCGATGGTAGTGACCAGCACCCCGCTCTGCACGGAAAAGCGGATGAACCCTTTCAGAAGATGGCTCTCCGAGAACAGCCGTGTCAGTGCCTTCCGGGCTTTCGCCACCACCGGGTCCCCCTCCACCTGGAGGATAAGGGGGCCGTAGCGGAACCCCCGGCAGGTCAGGTCCAGCATCACCAGCTCCCGGTCCGGCAGGCAGGTGCAGAAGAGATGGCGCAGAGTCAGCCAGAACCCCTCCCCCAGTTTCTCCCGGATGCCCCGCCGCACCCGGTCCGCATGGGCCTCCACCGTCTCCACCTGCCGGCAGCCGAAGAGGGAGAGCTCCTGGCCCTCCGGCCCAATGATCTGTTGGGGCATGGCCTTCAGCCGGTAGGTCTCGAAGACGCAGCAGAGCCATCCCTCCATGGTGCCGTCGTAGCGGAAGCAGCTGTCTACTCCCATACCGGCGCACCTGCCCATTCCATCTCATTCTTCTCCGCCACGGTGAGCATGGGGATCCCCGCCTCGTAGAGCAGGTCCCCGGAGAGCCCGCCGGAGCCGTTTCCGGACAGGGTACCGCCGGATGCGCTCCTGCCGGCGGACGCCCCGGACACTGCGGTCATGGGGCCGGTGGAGGCGGCGGAGATAGTACCCCAGGGCGAGCCCCCGTGAAGGAGGGAGCCGCAGCCGCCGCTTCCACCCAGGGAGTCGGAGCCGTCATCGAAAAGGGAGAGCTGCCCCCACTTCTCCCGCTTCTCGTAGAGCTTCCGCTCCCGGTCCGAGAGCATGGCCCGGAGAAAGGCCTGGCGGTTCCGGGACAGTCCCGGGAAGGTCTTCCCCCGGCAGAGGAGGAAGTAGCGGGCCCGTTTCAATACCACCCCGATGTTCCGCAGGGCATCCCAGGAAAGACTGCAGACCCTGCGGGCCCGGACAATACGGCGGGCGCTGTCCACACCCAGCCCCGGCACCCGCAGCAGCTCCTCGTAGGAGGCCCGGTTCACCTCCATGGGGAAGAGCTCCGGATGGCGCAGGGCCCACTGGCATTTGGGGTCCAGGTAGGGATGGAGGAAAGCGTGCCGCTCGTCCAGGATCTCCCCGGCGGAGAAGCCGTAGCAGCGCATGAGCCAGTCCGCCTGGTAGAGCCGGTGCTCCCGCCACAGGGGCGGCGGCGTGCCCACCGCCGGCAGGTTGACGCTCTCCACCACGGAGATGTAGGCGGAGTAGTAGACACGCTTCAGCCGGTAGCTGCGGTAGAGCCCCTGGCTCAGGTTGAGGATCTGCCGGTCCGTCTCCGGGGAAGCGCCGATAATCATCTGGGTGCTCTGCCCCGCCGGTGCGAAGGCCTCCACCTTCCTGCGGCGACGGCGGCGCGGGGCGGGCTTCCTCTCCCCTCCTCCAGGAGCGGGATAGTTCTCTCCGGCGTAGCGACCCGCCACGGGGGCCACGGTGCGGCGCCCCCCATCCAGCAGAGTGCCCTCCTCCCCTTCCAGCAGCTTGTCCCGGATGAGCCGCATGGGACTGAACACCCCGTCCTTGCTCTTGTCCGGAGCCAGCTGTTTCAGACTGCCGGCGGAAGGCAGTTCGATGTTCACGCTCATCCGGTCCGCCAGGTAGCCCAGGGCGGTGGTAAGCCAGGAGTCGGCCCCGGGGATGGCCTTCACATGAATGTAGCCCCCGAACCCGTACTCCCGCCGCAGGATGGTCAGCGTCTTGAGCATCTGCTCGCAGGTGTAGTCCGGGTTCTTCAGGATGCCGGAGCTGAGGAAGAGCCCCTCGATGTAGTTCCGGCGGTAGAACTCCATGGTCAGGTCCGCCAGCTCCCGGGGCTCGAAAGAGGCCCGGGGCCCGGAGCCGGAACGGCGGTTGACGCAGTAGCTGCAGTCGTACGCACAGCAGTTCGAGAACAGCACCTTCAGCAGGGTGACACAGCGTCCGTCACCGGCGAAGCTGTGGCAGATGCCCCCTGCCAGGGTGGCGCCCATGCCCCCGCCCCGCTCCACCTTCCTGTCAATGCCGCTGGAGGCGCAGGACGCATCGTATTTTGCGGCGTCCGTCAGTATCCTCAGTTTCTCGTAAACGTCCATTTTCCCTCTCCTGCCTGCCACCGTTCCCGGTGTGATATTTCCTTTATTATAACACGAACATATGTTTTAATAAAGATGGTATTGAGAAAAATCCTGCACACACCCGATTGGGCATAATTTCTTCCTGTGGCATCCGGAACAGCAAAGGATATCATCACATCCTGCCGCCGTGCCGGGAGGTTTTTCACGCACAAAAAAAGACCGCCCCTCCAGGAGCGGTCTCGCAGTTTTGTCTTATTCCGTTATGGCTGTCCGTATCCGGCTCAGAATGCGGGAACTACGGCACCGTCGTATTTCTCGATGATGAATTTCTTCACGTCATCGGATTTCAGCGCCTTGATCAGCTTCTGCAGCTCAGGACGGTTCTCATCCCCTGCCCGGATGGCGATGATGTTCGCATAGGGGGAGTCCTTCTCGGTGAAGAGGGAGTCCTTCACAGGGTTCAGTTTCGCCTCCATGGCGAAGTTGGAGTTGATCACGGCCAGATCCGTGTCGTCCAGGGAACGGGGCAGCAGAGCGGCCTCCACTTCCACGATCTTCAGATTCTTGGGGTTGCTGACAACGTCTTTGGCGGTGGCGCCGATGCCCACGCCGTCTTTCAGTTTCAGCAGGCCGGCTTTCTCAAGCAGCATCAGGCTGCGGCCGCCATTGGTGGGGTCGTTGGGGATTGCCACTTTGGCTCCATCCGGTACGTTCTTGATATCTTTAATCTTCTTGGAGTAGATACCCATGGGTTCGATATGGATCTTGTCCAGAACCACCAGGTTCAGATTGCGTTCTTTGGCGAATTTCTCCAGATAAGGAACATGCTGGAAATAGTTGGCGTCCAGTTCCTTGTCATTCAGGGACAGGTTCGGCTTCACATAGTCGGTGAACTCGATGATCTGCAGGTCCACACCCTCTTTCGCCAGTTTCGGTTTGATGAAGTTCAGGATCTCGGCATGGGGGACCGGGGTGGCACCGATCTTGACAACCGCCTTGCCGTCAGAGTTGGCGGCTTTCTTGTCCCCGCCGCAGCCCGCCACAGCCAGGGCTACCAGGGCGAAAGCCAGTAGTGCGTAAATCAGTTTTTTCATACGTATCTCTCCTTTGATGATTTCTCATGTACCTGTCAAAACTGCAAATACATATTAACGGAATGGTATATTGAAATTTACAACTTGTCAAGAAATTATGTCACATTTCCTTTGTTATTACAATTGCATTGCATGGATTGTAACATTTTGAACGTGTTTTCTCACTGCACTCCGGGGAAACTGTTCACGTACTTGATTTTGATGTCGGGGAAGCTGTCCACGAAGGAGATGGTGAAATCCTGTCCGTATTCCACGAACTGCCACTCCCCGATGGAATTGGGCCAGCTGCTGACCACCTTCACCCGCAGGTCGGGGAAGCTGTTCACCACTTTCACCTTGATGTCGCCGCCGTACTCCACCACCTTCACCCGGCCGCAGAGGCGGATGCCCTTGTAGTAGCCGTCCTTGTTGATGGCGGACGCCGCGCCGCACACCGCCGAGGCCATGAACACGCCCAGCAGGCAGAGAACCAGTATACGCATGAATTTTCCCATCACGGATTTTCTCATCGTCATCCCTCCCGGAATCTCACTCAGAAATGCAGCCACCAGCCGCCGTAGAACAGTGCGCCCGCCTGGAGCGCCAGCAGAATGGGGACGCCCCACACGAACTTACGGTGCAGCGTCTTGTGGCGGAAAACCGTCATCCCCAGATAGGAGCCCAGGGCCCCGCCCGCCGCGGCCACGCCCAGCAGCCACTTCTCGGGAATCCGCCAGCTGTGCCGCCGGGCTTTCCACTTGTCCAGTCCGTACAGCAGGAAGGCCGCCAGGTTCACCGCGGCCAGCAGCGTCAGAAACATACGCTCCATAGAGCACTCTCCTTCTTCAGGAACGCGGATGCCGCGCCCCCTGTTTTCAGAAACATCTGTATCTCCAGTATACGGGAAAATCCTCCCCGGCGCAACAGGTGCCTCCCTCCGGCCCGTCTTTCCCGGATCTCTGTCCATCCCTCGCCCCGCCAGGCTCCTGCACCTTTCACTCCCCATCGCCTTCCATCCTCCTCCGCCGGAAAGACAAAAACCGCCCCGCACCCTCTCGACCGGGTACGAGGCGGCTTCCGCTCTGTTTGGTTATGTTGCGGTTAACCAGGAGAAATAAATGAATATGGAGTCGATTCTCCGGCAGATAGGCCGCTGCCGGCCGGCTATCCTTCCGCCTGCGTCACCCGGGAACCAGACAGCAGGTCCCCCCGCAGGCGGGTTGAAACTCATTCGGCTTCCAGACGGGACAGGGTGTCCTCGGAAAGGGTGGATACCAGGGAGCAGGCCGTCTCGCGCAGCTCCGTTTCGGACATCTCCAGCCCCATCCGGGGGATCAGTCCGCAGATCTTGGCCACATTGCGCTCGTACCGCTGAGCCTCCGCGATGCCTTCCGGGGTGATGGATACTTTGCCGTAGCGTTTCTTCACCACCATCTGCTTCTCCGAAAGCACCGCCAGCATCTTCACCACGGAGGGCTTCGACACATTCAGCTTGCGGGCGATATCCGCGGACAGGACCGCGGGTTTCTTGGTTGAAATCTCGTAGATCTTGTACAGGTAACGCATCTGGGCAGTGGTCATGATAATCTCCTTCCCTTACACCTTCTTGCCTTTTTTCGGAACGGGGACGCCGGAACAGCAGCTTCCGCTGCACCCTCCGCAATGTCCGCTGCAGCCGCCTCCGCAGCCACAGCTTCCGCCTCCTTTGAGGATATGTCTCACGGCCAGGATCAGTCCGGCCACAATCGCGATCACGACAATCGTAGATGCAGCATTCATTTTGTCAGTTCCCTCCCAACTTAAGCCTGATGGCTCGCTAACGTCTCTTTCTCATAAGGTGCCGCCGGTCTGCAGATGAAGTACAGGGCCAGGGCGATCAGTACACAGGATATGATCTGGGTGATGCCGAAGGCCGCTCCGTAGAAGGCCCAGGAACCCAGGTTGTAGCATACGAAGGCCATGGCGTAGCCCAGGAAGATCTGGTAGCCGATGGCCAGGTAGGCCCATTTCTTGCTGTCCATCTCCCGGTAGATGGTGGCCATGGCAACCAGGCAGGGAGGATCGAACAGGTTCAGGATCATGTAGGAGAAGGCGGCGATGGGGGTGAACATGGCGCTGATGCCTGCCATGACAGCCACATCGTTGTCCGGGTCGGCCACGCCCTGGAGCACTGCCAGGGTGCCGATAGCCTGCTCTTTCGCCATGAAGGCGCTGATGACAGCCACGGTGTTCTTCCAGTCACCCAGTCCGATGGGCGCGAAGATCCAGGCGAACATGTTGCCGAAGTAGGCCAGCATGCTGTTCTCCACATCCTCCACCACTTCCAGGCTGAAGTTGAAGGTCTGGAGGAACCAGATGATGACGCAGACGGTGAAGATGATGGTGCCCGCCTTGATGATGAAGCCCCGGGCACGTTCCCACATGTGGATGAGGACGCCTTTCAGCGCCGGGATATGGTAGGCCGGCAGTTCCATGACAAACGGAGCGGGCTCACCGGCGAAGAAGCTGGTCTTCTTGAAAGCGATGCCGGAGAGCACGATCACGGCGATCCCCAGGAAGTACATGGCCGGAGCCATGAACACGGAATCCGGGAAGAAGATGGCGGTGATCATGCCGATGATGACGGTTTTTGCGGAGCAGGGAATGAAGGTGCTCAGCATGATGGTCATCCGGCGGTCTCTGGGAGACTCGATGGTGCGGGCCGCCATGACAGCGGGAACGCCGCAGCCGGTACCGATCAGGATGGGGATGAAGGATTTGCCGGACAGGCCGAATCTGCGGAAGATACGGTCCATGATGAAGGCCACGCGGGCCATGTAGCCGGAGTCCTCCAGCAGCGACATGAAGAAGAAGATCAGCAGGATCTGGGGTACGAAGCCCAGTACCGTACCTACGCCGCCGATGATGCCGTCAACCACCAGTCCGCTCAGCCAGTCGGGAGCCGCGATGGACTCCATGAAGCCGGTGGCGGCGTCGGTGACGATCTCACCGAAGAACACGTCGTTCACCCAGTCGGTGGCCCAGCCGCCGATGGTGGTCACGGAGATGTAGTACATCAGGGTCATGATGGCCACGAAGATAGGCAGCGCCAGGATACGGTTGGTGACAACCTGGTCGATCCGGTCGGACAGGGTCAGGCTGTGCTTCGGGGCGTTTTTCACCACGGACAGGTCCACGATGCGGGTGATGTACTCGTACCGCTGGTTGGTGATGATGCTCTCCGCGTCATCGTCCATCTCCCTCTCGCAGTCCTGCACATGCTCGTCCAGGTGCTTGGCCAGGTCGGCGGGGAGTTTCAGCTCGTCCAGGATCTCCTTGTCCCGCTCGAACACCTTGATGGCGTACCAGCGCAGTGACTCGTCCGGCACCATACCGGCGATGGATTCCTCGATATGGGCCAGGGAATGCTCCACGCTGCCCATGAACACATGGGGATGCTCCTCCACTTCCGCATGGCCTCTCTTGTGGGCCAGGGCTACTTCCATGGCGGCCTCCGCGGCCTCGATGCAGCCTTCGCCTTTCAGCGCGCTGATCTGGTAGATGGGAGCGCCCAGCTCCTTGGAAAGTTTCTCGAAATCAATCTGGTCCTTGTTCTTGCGGACCAGGTCCATCATATTAATGGCTACCACCACAGGAATACCCACTTCAATCAGCTGTGTGGTCAGATACAGGTTACGTTCAATGTTGGTACCGTCAATGATGTTCAGGATGACATCCGGTCTGTCCTGAACCAGATAACGGCGGCTCACTTTTTCTTCCAGTGTGTAGGGAGAAAGGGAGTAGATACCCGGTAAATCCTGGATGATGACGTCTTTGTGGCCTTTCAGCCGGCCATCCTTCTTCTCTACGGTGACACCGGGCCAGTTGCCTACATACTGCGTGCTGCCGGTCAGTTCATTGAACAGGGTAGTCTTGCCGCAGTTGGGGTTGCCGGCTAATGCAATCTTGATTTCCATAATATCTCCTTTCGGATCTGTGTTGAGATTTCGCCAATCCCCGCTTCCGGGGCGCGATGATTTCTTAGCCTGCTGACAGGGTCAGCTTTGAAACACCCTAACCAATTAACAGGATAATTCGCCTCAGCGAGGTGATTAGCACGTGCTAACCGTCAGGTCTAAAAAAAGCGGAACGTTCCGCATCCGCGCACTTCCGCGCTTACGCCAGTTCCACGTCGATCTTGTCCGCCTCGTCCATACGGAGGGACAGGTCGTAACCGCGCACATTCACTTCCAGCGGGTCTCCCAGGGGGGCGATCTTCACCACTTTGATTTCCACGCCTTTGGTGATCCCCATGTCCATGATACGCCGCTTCACCGCACCGCTGCCGTTGAGGCGCAGCACGTTGCAGATGCCTCCGATGGGCACTTCTTTCAATGTCATGCTGTGAACACTCCTTTTCTCTTCCTCATCATCGACGCTTCCCTTTGCCGGTTCACGTTGGCCTCCCCGGTCCTGATTCGTGTCTACGCTCCTCTTTTGGTGATCCGCGCCGATGATTCTCTTTCCTGTTTTCTTCTCGTCGATTCCGCTCAGTACATGATGCGCATGGCCATCTCGCGGCCTAACGCCACCCGGCTGTCTTTCACTTCCAGGATCATGTTGCCGCCCAGGTCACTGACCACCGTCACCATGGTGTTCACGGTGAATCCCAGTTCGGCCAGATGCTGCCGGACCTCGTCCTTGCCGGTGATCTTGCGGATCAGCACCGTCTCGCCGGCTCTCGCGCTGAGTAATGGTACCACTGTCTCCCCCCTCCATCTTCTTGTCACCGCGGATTTCCTTGCCTTTCCGTAGTGCCAGCCCTGTCGGTTAGGGGATGCTAACCGACCATTCTGAAAAAGGGGATTAGCCTCCGCTAACCCCCTGGCTTCCTTGAAGTTTACCACTAGTTTTTCACGCTGTCAATAATCTGTCTCAAAAAAGACCTCCGGACCGGCGAAATAGTGTTACCTATGGATAACTTCCATATCCGGATGCGAAACCGGCTGAACGTCCCGCCGCTGCGGCTTGGCACAGCCTGCACAGCGGTTTCCGGCAGGCAGAAGAAGATGCCCTGCGATGGCAGATGTCCCGCCTTCCGGCAAGCTTCTCCGGCCGCCTCAGCCCTTTTCCCGCTCCGTCAGGTCCCAGTCCATGATGCCGGCGATTTTCCCCGCCAGAATCCGGGCCATCTTCTCATGGCCGGAGGACCGGGGATGGACCCCGTCCAGGAAGTCCCCTTCCATCAGCAGGTCCCGTCCCGCCACCAGGCCGGCACTCTCCTCCAGCCTGCGTGCCAGCACGCCGCCGGAGCTGTGGATGCCGTAGAAGTCAGGCTTCTCGTGGAGGTCGATCCAGTACACTTTCCGGTCGCCCGCCAGGCGCAGCCCCTCCACCACGCTCTGGATCTGGGGAGAGGCCGGTCCCGCGGAGTCGAAGCCCGCCGGGGACAGGCAGAGGATCACCGCCTCCGGATTCATCCGGCGGATCTTCCCCAGCAGTTCCCGGTAGGCGTTGCGGAAGACGGCGGGTGCCGGCGCCAGAGACGGGTCGTTATAGTCGTTCTCCCCGAAGGCCACCACCACCACGTCCGGCTTCCAGTAGAAGGAGTTCCACCTGGGCTCCTCCTCGCTGAAGAAGGTGCGGTCATACTGGTCCGCCGCATGGAAGGAGTCGTAGGGCGGACGTTCCTGATTGTTCCGGGCCACGCCCTCCCCGGAGGAGGCCACGCAGCTCCATTCCGCACCCAGCAGCCGGGCGGTCCGGGGTCCGAAAGCCCGGTAGCCGTCCTCCCGCTGGAAATAGTCCTCGCCCGGCTGGAGGAAAGCCCCGGCGGTGACGGAGTCCCCCACGAACTCGATCCGGCGGGCGCCGCTCTCCGCCAGCACCTTCCCCTTGGCGTCACGGGCGGGAAGCACCCAGCTGTTGCGGTCCAGGAGGAAACGTTCCACCCGGGTGACACCCTGGGAGCCCTCGGTATCCCGGACCAGCACCAGGGTATGGTTCCCCCTGCCCAGACCCGAGGCCAGGATGTTCACCCCGTCCTCGCCCCTGAAACGGCGGAAGGGTCCGTCATCCACACTGACCTCCCACCAGACAGGAGCCTCCCCCTGGATCTCCACCGCCGCGAAAGAGCCGCGGAAAGCCAGTTCCAAGGTCACGGCGCCACGGCCGGTGGACATGGTGCCGTCCCCGTTGTGCTGCCAGCGCCCCATATAGGCGATACGCAGGTCGTCGGCGTCCACCTTCCGGGCATCCTTGGGGATGACGAAGACAGTCTGATGCCGGAGGCCGTCCTTCAAGGAGCCTCCATCCCGGCGGAGTCCTCTTCCAAGACCCGCAGCTTCCCCGCCGCCTTTGCCCGCAGGCAGGTTCACGCCCAGCGCGGCCAGCCGCTCCCGGAGCGTCCCCCGGCGCTGCACGCCTTCCCCGTCGGTACCGGAGACCGCGGCCGCCTCCGCCACGGAGCAGAAGCCCTGCCCCGGAGGAAGAACCGCTCCGGGAAATACCGCCGCAAGACAAAAAATCTGCCCGGCCAGAAGCAGGGCAGATAAAGAATCAGAAAATCTCTTTTTCATTTCAGGATTTGGCCTCTTCCAGCTGGCTGGTGCAGTGAGGACAGCGGGTAGCGTCCTTGGCGATGGCCGTGCGGCAGTAGGGGCACAGTCTGTCAGGCTCAGCAGGTTTTTTCGGGAAGGCCCGGTTGATCTGTTTGATGACAATGAACACGGCGAAAGCAATCAGCAGGAAGTTGATCACGGTGTTGATGAAGGCGCCGTACGCGATGACAGGCAGGCCGGCTTTCTGCGCCTCGGCCAGGGTTGCCACCGGTTTGTCGGACAGATTGATGAACAAGTTCGCGAAATCCACGCCGCCCATGGCTTTGCCCAGCGGAGGCATGATCACGTCGTTCACCAGAGAGGTGACGATCTTGCCGAAGGCGCCGCCGATGATAACGCCGACAGCCATATCCACAACATTGCCACGCATTGCGAAATCTTTAAATTCCTTGAAAAATCCCATTTTGCATTCCTCCTGTAAGAAAAAAGACCGCACCACGGCAGATTTCCCCTCCGCACCCGCCGGACTTGCCGGACTTGCGGATCCGCCCGCTTACCGGGCACAGGTCGCGATAGCCACTCTTTTTTCTGAACTAATTGTTATTTTCTCCTATATGACTAAATTAAATCATATCCCACCGCTTTAGTCAACGGTCCGGAGCGATTTTGCGGCCGTTTTCCCTACAATTTTGTAGAGATTTCCGGAGAAGCAAAAAACGGCGGCGGAAAATCCGCCACCGCAGTTGAGACATTTTCTTTCCGCACCGCCCGCAGAACAGGGACGGAGCGCCTTCCCGGCTTTTCTCAAGCCGCGAAGATTTTCTGCACGAACAGCATGTAGCAGGCCGTCCCCGCCACCATGGAGAGGAACATGTTGCGCCGCCACACGTGGAGCCCCACCGTCACGGCCAGGGCCGCCATCTCCGGGATACCCCGGGTGCCTGCGAACAGGTTCACATGGCGCAGGCAGTAGACTACCAGCATGGCGAACACCGCCGAGGGGAGCACTCTCCCCAGGTACTTCACCACCGGGGGCACCGGCTTGCCTGCCGGGAAGATCAGGAACGGCAGGGAGCGCGTCAGCACCGTTCCCGCAATCACCGCCACCACGGTGAGGATCTGTAACTCGAGACTCATGAATTCTGACCTCCCGCAACCATTTTCGCCAGGGGGTTACGCAGCAGCATCAGGCAGAAGAGGATGCCGATCATGGCCGGCAGCACGAAGTAGTCGGCGCCGAAGAGCACCAGTGCCAGGATGGATACCGCCAGGCCCACATAGGAGCTCACATGCTGGTCCTCTTTCAGGAACTGCTCCAGGAAGATCACCACGAACAGCGTGGTCATCACGAACTCCAGGCCGCTGGTGTTGAAAGTCAGCAGGGAGCCGAAAAGACCGCCCATCAGGGAGCCGGACACCCAGTAGGAATAGTTCAGCACGGTGACCCACAGCATGAACCAGCCCTTGTCCACCCCGGCGGGGATGTCGGCGCTGTAGTTGATGGAGAAGCTCTCATCGCACATGCCGAAAATCAGCAGCGGCTTCTTCCAGCCCATGTCCTTGTAGACATCCAGCATGGAGATGCCATAGAACAGGTGCCGGGCGTTGATGATCAGCGTCAGCAGGAACACCTGCAGCGGGGCGAAGGGCCCCATGAGGAAGGGAACCGCCACGAACTCCATGGATCCCGCGAAAATACTGGCCGCCATCAGCGTGGGATACCAGAAACTGAACCCGCAGGCATGCATATAGATGCCGTACGTGAGACCTAAGAACCAGAAACCTGCAAAAATGGGGATTGTAAAAGGGAATGCGGCTTTGAACGCCTGCATGGATTTGCTTTTCATGACTTTTCTCCTCTCCTTCTCGTTGTAATGTATTTAACACTCTGCGTTATATTTAAACACATAAGCACCCGCTTGTCAAAGCCCCTGTTTTTGCATTTTATCCTGCTAAATTATAGTCATAGAGGGAATCAAGGCCTAAATATCACCATTCTTCTACGTGTTTATTTATACATTAATATGTATTTTTAAGCTATCTGTTGTAACATTCCTCCACGTTACAAACGGGATTTTCCGCGACGCCCAAGTCCACCTCACACGGACAAACACGCACTTTATCTTTTCCCGCTTCCGGCATGCCCGGTTCCCTAAAGAGGCAAATTCTGAAAAATCACCGTCTTCCACCGCCGTTCACCGCCTTTTTTCTCCTTCCCGCCCCGGGAGGAAATGCCCCTTCCTTCCCTCCCCGCCTGCCCGTATCTTTTACAGTGCACATTTGTATTTGCATTGAGATCACGTTTTTTGCCGGAGGAAGAAAACCGCAACACCTTTTTCCGGTGGAAAATCCCCTTTTTCCATGAATTTTTTACATCGGAACGCTGGCGGAAAATCTTTCAGGAAGGATTTTTAACCCCTTAAAAAATCTCTTCGGCGGTTTTTTTGCCGCTCCAGTTCACAAATATTTCACAATTATGAGGAGGGGAAAACGCATCTTTTCCCCTCCCCCGCTGCCACCGGATCCGGATTCATTCCATCGATACGTTTCCAGTTTCCAACATTAAATAAGACCTGAGACAGGAGCTGCGGAAACCGGGATACACAGAAAAACAGGACTGGCGGAGAACGGTCCACGGGGAACCGCATGCCTTTCCGGGCATAAGAAAAGCGCCCTTCCCGAAAGGAAGAGCGCTTGCTAGAAATCTGTCACGCAGCCGGATAGCTGTGGTCCGCATCCCGTTGATGTTGCGGACGCCTCACGTGCGCGCTATGATCTGTCCGTCATTTCAGGAATTCAGCCATGTCCGCTTCCGGCGTGGTGATGGGTCCGATACCGTACTCTTTCACCAGCAGGTCCAGCACATTGGGAGAGAGGAACGCCGGCAGGGAGGGTCCCAGCTTGATGTTCCGGATTCCCAGGTGCAGCAGGGTCAGCAGGATGCACACGGCTTTCTGCTCGTACCAGGAGAGGACGAAGGACAGGGGCAGCTCGTTGACGCCGCAGCCGAAGGCTTCCGCCAGGGCCACAGCCACCTTGATGGCGCTGTAGGCGTCGTTGCACTGGCCCATGTCCAGCAGACGGGGGATGCCGCCGATGGTGCCCAGGTCCATATCGTTGAAGCGGTACTTGCCGCAGGCCAGGGTCAGGACCACGGTGTCCGCCGGAGTCTGTCTCACGAATTCGGTGTAGTAGTTCCGTCCGGGACGGGCGCCGTCACAGCCGCCCACCAGGAAGAAGTGCCGGATGGCACCCTGCTTCACAGCCTCGATCACCTGGGGCGCCACGTTGAGGACGGCCTGGTGGCCGAACCCGGTCATCACGCTGGATCCGCCGTTGATGCCAGTGAAATGCATGTCCTCCTTATAGCCGCCCAGAGCCAGGGCTTTCTCGATGACAGGGCGGAAATCCTTCTTCCCGTCGCCGCCCTCATTGATATGGCTGATACCGGGGAAATCCACCATGGCGGTGGTGAACACCCGGTCACGGTAGCTGTCCCGGGGCGGCATCAGGCAGTTGGTGGTGAACAGCAGGGCGCCGGGGATATCCGCGAACTCCTTCTGCTGGTTCTGCCAGGCGGTGCCGAAGTTGCCTTTCAGATGGCTGAATCTCCGCAGTGCGGGGTAGCCGTGGGCCGGCAGCATCTCCCCGTGGGTGTAGATGTTGACGCCGGTGCCTTCCGTCTGCTCCAGCAGCTCCTCCAGGTCTTTCAGGTCGTGGCCGGTGACCACGATGAAGGGGCCTTTCTCCACGGTGAGGGTCACCGTGGCCGGTTCGGGATTGCCGTAGGCCGTGGTGTTGGCCCGGTCCAGCAGCTCCATGCACTCCAGGTTCACGGCGCCGGTCTCCATGACCACCGGCAGCAGGGTGTCCACAGAGCCCTCCTGTCCCAGGGCGGCCAGCGCCCGCTGGATGAACTCCTCCACCCTGGCGCTGCGCAGGTCCAGCACATAGGCGTGCCAGGCGTAGGCGGCGATGCCTTTCAGACCGAACAGGATCAGGGACTTCAGGGACCGGATGTCCTCGTCCCCTTTCCAGATATGGTTCATATCGTAATCCGCACCGGGCTCGGCGCCGCCCAGCAGCTCACGGTGGGTCCGGCGCACCGTCTCCGTCAGCCCGATGATGCTCTCATCATTGAAGTTCACGTTGGTGATGGTGGTGAACAGCCCTTCCAGGTAGAGGGCCGCCGGCACTGCCGCAGCCTCCGCCTTCCCGTCCTCTTTCTTCTCCAGCTTCTCCGCCGTCATGGCCAGGGACACAAGGGCTCCCGTCAGTTTGTCCTGGAGCACCGCCGTCTCCGCCTTCTTGCCGCATACGCCGGCCATGGCCGTGCAGCCGCTGCAGCCTGCGGTCTGCTCACACTGGAAACAAAACATCTTCTCTTCCATCTGCTATCACTCCGTTTCTCTATTATCGTCTCTTCCTTATATCAGTCGTCCAGGATGGTGCCATCCAGCCCCAGGGTCACAACCTGCCAGGGCACGAACAGCCCGCTGGCCTTCAGCGCGTCTTTCACCGCATTCTCCAGGCCGCCGCAGCAGGGAACCTCCATCCGCACCACGGTGACGCTGTGGATGTTGTTCTGGCGGAAGATCTCCGTCAGTTTCTCACGGTAGTCCACCGGGTCCAGTTTCGGACAGCCGATGAGGGTCACACGGTTCTTCATGAAGTCCTCGTGGAACCGGGCATAGGCGTAGGCGGAGCAGTCCGCCGCGATGAGCAGCCGTGCATCCTCGAAGTAGTCGGCCTTCACCGGAGCCAGCCGGATCTGCACGGGCCACTGGGCCAGACGGCTCACCGGCTCCGCGGAGCAGGCGGCAGCTGCTGCGGGCACATTCTCTGCCACATTGTTCCCTGCAGCGCTGTTCCCCGCGGCATTTCCGGCCACGGGGCTTTTCCGCAGCTCTTTTTTGTCCACCATGCCGCAAGGGGCGGAAGGCGCCCGGAACAGGGAAGGATCCATCATGCCGGGGAATCCGGGACCGCCCTGCATGCCGCCGGACATATGCAGTCTCCGTGCGGCGGCGCCGGGGCAGCCCGCATGGACAGGAGTTCCGGCATTATGTGCCGGCGCGTTCCCCTCTTCCGCGGTCTTGCCGGCCAGGGCGGCCTGCCGGGCTTTCACCGCCTCCTCGTCGTAATCCGCCGCTTCCCGCTCCACAATGCGGATGGCGTCAGCCGGGCAGGCCGGCAGGCAGTCCCCCAGGCCGTCGCAGTAGTCGTCCTTCAGCAGACGGGCCTTGCCGTTCACCATGACGATGGCGCTCTCATGGCAGGCGTTGGCGCAGGCGCCGCACCCGTTGCATTTCTCCTCATCAATCTCCACGATTCTCCGTTTCATATCATCTCATCCTTTCTCAACCCGTCACCGGGATATTCTTGACCTTATAGCCGCATTATACTAAACTGGAACCGGAAAGTATGTTGCAAATACAACAAATAAGTTGCGGATGCAAAACTTTTTTAGCTCCCTGCCTCAAGGAAAAGGCGCAGGGACATTCCGCACTGCAGTGGACGCCGGACCTGTTGCCGCTTCCGGCATGACGGAGCGGCAGCGGATTCCTGCATCCAATCCCCAGGGAGCAGCGCATACATCACGCGGCATCCTGCAACAAAAGAGATAGACTCAGAGGAGGTTCGATTATGGCACAGACAAAAAATACAGGAAGCGGAGCGGCTTCCCTTTCCCCGGAGGAACGGAGCCTGCTCCTGGGCACGCCGCTGTTCCGGGGCGTGGCTGAGGATGAGCTGGACGGGCTGCTGGCCCTTCTCGGCGCCTCCAGGCAGACCTTCCCCAAAGGCGGCTTCCTGCTTCACGCCGGGGAAGAGACCCGCCGTTTCGGCCTGCTGCTGGAAGGCCATCTGCTGATCCAGCAGGATGATTACTGGGGCAACGAGAACCTGATGGCCCGCCTCTCCCCCGGGGACCTCTTCGCGGAGTCCTTCGCCCTCCTGCCCGGCGCCCGCCTCACCGTGGATGTCCGCTGCGGGACGGAAGGCGTGCTGCTCTGGCTGGACGCATCCGCCTTCGCCGGTGGCACGGGGGATTTCTGCTCCACCACCATTCCGGCCGGAGCATCTTCCCATTCCTCCGCTTCTCCCGGCAAGACACCCTCCGCACCCCTGGCACGGATCACGGAGAACTTCCTCCGCATCCTGGCGGAGAAGAATCTCCACTTCAACGAGAAGCTGATCCACATGGGGCACCGCTCCATCCGTGGCAAGCTCCTCTCCTTCCTCTCCGTAACTGCTGACCGGACAGGATCCGCCGATTCCACCATCCCTTTCTGCCGGCAGCAGCTGGCGGAGTATCTGGGAGCGGACCGCAGCGCTCTGTCCGCAGTGTTAAGTTCGTTACAGAAAGAGGGGTTACTCCGGTACCGCCGGAATCATTTCTCCCTGTCCCGGAAAATCTCCTCATTATGATAGGAAGAGAGAAAGTGAACCCCCGGGAAACAGTTCCCGGAACGGCCGTTTCTCCGGGATACTGTAACGGACGGTACACTTTACCGGATTTATGCCTGTTTCTGTCACACATAAAATGGACTTATATATACTTTGTACGGATTTTTCATGTGAAAGAAAATGTTTTCCCGCAAAATACAGGCCTTGTTTTCTGTAAAATTAACACTATTTTATAAAAGCACCATGTATACACGGCAAAATATCACTTTGTGTTATTGCAAAATCAACGCAAATA
>CALAZX010000187.1 GCA_937926555.1 uncultured Negativicutes bacterium
AGAAGTGGACGGCAGGGAGTATTTCTTCCGCACCGTGCCCCAGGTGAAAGACATGATTTTCCGGGGAGAGCTGCTGGAATACGCCGAAGTCTATGGCAACTATTACGGAACACCGAAGCCCTATGTGCAGAAACTGCTGAACGAGGGTAAGGACGTGCTGCTGGAGATCGACATCCAGGGCGCGCTGCAGATCAAGAAAGTGTTCCCAGACGGTGTGTTCGTGTTCATCGTTCCTCCGTCCCTGGAGGAGCTCAGCGCCCGTATCTACAAACGCGGCACTGACACAGAGGATGTCATCAAGAACCGCCTGGCCGGCGCCACCAACGAGCTGGCCTACGCAGGCGAGTACGACTATATCATCGTCAACGACATCGCGGAGAAAGCCGCGGACAAAGTGCTGACCCTGTTGGAAGCGGAACGCTACCGGGCAGCCCGCACGTATTTCATCGTGGACGAGATCATTCATCACAAACTGGAGGAATAGATTATGAGCATGGTAAAACCCAACATCGACAAAATGGCTGAAATGGTGGACAGCAAGTACACCCTGGCAATCCTGGCCGCAAAACGCGCCCGCGAACTGACCGTTCCCGACAAGAGCCTGACGGAGAAAGAAGTCAGCATCGCCCTGCAGGAGATCGCCGACGAGAAGATAACCTTCACCCGCAAGAAATAAGATCCGCGGACAGGCGCGGACCGCACAAACTGAAGAGAAAAACCAAGCGGAGGCCCTTTCCTGTCCGGAATGCGGCCTCTCTCGATATCAGCGGGAGCTGGTCCTGCGGTATCCGGGAGAATATCAACGAGAGTAGGAGATATCATGTTAAACGGAAAGAAGATTGTACTGGGCGTCACTGCCGGCATCGCCATCTACAAAGTGGTGGACCTGGTAAGCAAACTGCGTAAAGCCGGCGCGGAAGTACGGGTCGTGATGACGGAGCACGCCACAAAATTTGTTTCCCCCATGCTGTTCTCGGAAATCAGCGGCAACAAGACCGCCGTATCCATGTGGGACGGCCGGGATGACTACAATGTGGAGCACATCTCCCTGGCCACCTGGGCCGACATGGTGCTGGTGGCTCCCGCCACCGCCAATATCCTGGCGAAGATGGCCTGCGGCCTGGCCGACGACCTGCTGAGCACCGTGCTGCTGGCCGCCACCGCGCCGGTGGTGGTATGCCCGGCGATGAACTCCAACATGTACGAGCATCCGGCCACCCAGCGGAACCTGCAGGTGCTGCAGACCCGGGGCGTCACCGTGATGCCTCCCGCCTCCGGCCATTTGGCCTGTGGCGTTACCGGACCGGGCCGTCTGCCCGAGGTCCAGGAGATCATCCCCTTCCTGGAGCGCTTCTGGGCGCTGCGTGAAGGCGATATGAAAGGGCTGAAAGTCCTGGTTACCGCCGCAGGCACCCGGGAGCCTATCGATCCGGTGCGTTTCGTGGGCAACCGCTCCAGCGGCAAGATGGGCTACGCTATTGCCCGGGCGGCACTGCTCCGGGGCGCCGACGTGACCCTGGTGTCCGGGCCCTCCGCTCTGACCCCGCCGCCTTATGCCAAAGTTGTCTCCGTGGAGACCACGCAGCAGATGATGGACGCCTGCCTGGAGGTGTACCCCAAGGTGGACGTGGTGATCAAAGCCGCAGCCGTGGCCGACTTCAAGCCGGTGAACGTGGCGGACCAGAAGATCAAGAAGAAAGAGGGGGACAACGAGTTCATCCTGGAGATGGACAAGAACCCCGACATCCTGAAACATCTGGGCGGTCTGAAGGACAAGCAGTTCCTGGTGGGCTTCGCCGCCGAGACCCAGAACCTGCTGGAGAACGCCGTTGCTAAAGTGCGGAAGAAGAACCTGGACATGATCGTGGCCAACGACGTGACCATGGCCGGCGCCGGCTTCAACGCCGACACCAACATCGTCAAGTTCCTCTATCCCGACGGAACGGTGGAATCCCTTGATATGGCCTCCAAAGACGCCGTGGCCGGCATCCTGCTGGACCGTGTGATGGAACGCCGGAACAAAGAGGACTGACACCGGGAAGAACGGCGGTCCGGGCCGGCTGAGGCGGAGAACCGCCGCCGGAAAGGACCGTCTTCCGCACCGGAAAAGGGGAGCGGCAGGGACGGAAAAGCGGAAAAGCCGCAGCCGTGCGATTCCAGGTCCGCTCCCCATGGAAAATGAAAATAATTTGTGAACCGGGTTGCATTATGGCGGCGTATGCTGATATAATAAAACACGGAAAATTTAATATCCTCATCACGAGCGGTGGAGGGAACTGGCCCAGTGAAACCGCAGCAACCATTGCAGGGTGACCTGACAAACGGTGCTAAATCCTTACGAGAAATCGCAAGATGAGATTGCAATGACTTCAAAGTGCTCTCACGGTTGCGAGAGTGCTTTTTTTATGAAATCGGCATGAGGATGAGGGCGGGACCCTCTTTTCCGCCGTCCCGTATGCGGGCCGGTTTGAACGATATGCGGCAAGGGTGCCGCGCAAGAGGTGGGACGGCATCGCCGTTCCGTATTGAAAGGAGAACGTTTCAACATGAGAAAATTATTCACTTCCGAATCCGTTACTGAAGGCCATCCGGATAAGATTGCGGACCAGATCTCCGATGCGATCCTGGACGCCATCCTGGAGAAAGACCCCCAGGGCCGTGTAGCCTGTGAGACCCTGGTGGCCACCGGCCAGATCCACGTGGTGGGCGAGATTTCCACCAGCTGCTTCGTCGACATCCCGAAAATCGCCCGGGAGACCGTGATCGGCATCGGCTATGACCGCGCCAAATACGGCTTCGACGGTTACACCTGCGGCGTGCTGATCTCCATCGACGAGCAGAGCGCCGACATCGCCATGGGCGTTGACAAAGCCCTGGAGGCGAAAGAGGGCAGCGCGGCAGAGGACGAGACCGGCGCCGGCGACCAGGGCATGATGTTCGGTTACGCCTGTGACGAGACCCCCGAACTGATGCCGTATCCCATCGCCATGGCCCACAAACTGGCCCGACGCCTGACCGAGGTGCGCAAGGACAAGACCCTGACCTACCTGCGTCCCGACGGCAAGACCCAGGTGACCGTGGAGTACGAGGACGAGAAACCCGTACGCATCGACACCATCGTCGTATCTACCCAGCACGACCCGGAAGCCACCCAGGAGCAGATCCGCAAGGACATCATCGAGCATGTGGTGAAACCCGTGGTTCCCGCCGAGATGCTGGATGAGAACACCAAATACTTCATCAACCCCACCGGCCGCTTCGTAATCGGCGGTCCCCAGGGCGACAGCGGTCTCACCGGCCGTAAGATCATCGTGGACACCTACGGCGGCATGGCCCGTCATGGCGGCGGCGCCTTCTCCGGCAAGGACCCCTCCAAAGTGGACCGCAGCGCTGCCTATGCGGCACGTTATGTAGCCAAGAACATCGTGGCCGCCGGCCTGGCGAAACGCTGCGAGATCCAGCTGGCATACGCCATCGGCGTGGCACAGCCCGTATCCATCCTGGTGGACACCTTCGGCACCGGCAAGCTGGCTGACGACAAGATCGCCGAGCTGGTGAAGAAGAACTTCTCCCTGAGCCCCAACGGCATCATCCGCAGCCTGGACCTGCTGCGCCCGATCTACAAACAGACCGCCGCTTACGGTCACATGGGCCGCACCGACGTGGACCTGCCCTGGGAGCGCACCGACAAGGCCGAAATCCTGAAAAAAGAGGCAGGCCTGTAATCTGAAAGCAAGTATAAGCACGTGAGAAAATGAGGACGAAGTACGGAGCAGGAGCATTTCCGGCCGCTGCAGTTTTCCGCCGGAAATATGATTTTTCTTCCTGTTCCGTACTTTTTTTTGAAAAAAGCAGGATTTTTTCGCCTAAATAGCGTATACTATATAAGATCTGACTATATTGTTAACACATTTTCCCGAGAAATCGGGTCCGGTAGAGAAAGGTGTGAGTAAAATAGCTTTAAGCAACAGACAAAAACGCATTGCGGAGATTGTTCGCCAGAGCGGACCGATCACAGGTGAGAAGATCGCCCGCCAGTTGAATGTGACCAGAGCCGCCCTGCGCTCAGACCTTGCTATTCTGGTGATGGGCGGTATTATTGATGCCCGCCCCAAAGTCGGCTACTTTTATACAGGAAAGAATACGCTGGGAATGCTGATGGAGGAGATCTCCTCCATTACTGTAGAGGATATCCAGTCCGTGCCGGTGGCCATCAACAACATGAAGAACGCCTACGAGGCGGTAGTGACCATGTTCCTGGAGGACGTGGGCACCATCTACGTGATTGATGAGAAGGGCCTCCTGGTGGGCGTGGTTTCCCGGAAAGACCTGCTGAAGGCTGCGACCAACAATAGCGGGGATCTGAAGGACGTGCCGGTTGTCATGGTGATGACGCCGCTGGCAAAAGTGGTGACGGTGACTCCGGAGACCTCGGTGGCCGCCGCCGCACGGAAGATCATCGACAATGAGATCGACAGTCTGCCCGTTGTGAAGTGCGTGGACGAGGTGACACGCAGTTTCGAGGTCATCGGCAGGGTGACCAAGACCAATTTCACCCATCTGCTGGTTGATATCGCAGAGGGCAAGGGAGGTAATTACCATAAAGACGACAGATAGAAATCCCGTGATCTACGCGCTGTCCGACTCCATCGGCGGCACGGCCGAGTCGGTGATCAAAGCCACCACCAGCCAGTTCACGGAAGTCAATTTTGATGTGATCCGCATTCCTTACGTCAACAGCAAGGAGCAGATCGATAAAGCCATCGCGGAGGCCGCCGAGAACAAGGCGGTGATCTGCTACACCATGGTCATCCCCGAGCTGCGGGAGCATATCGCCAACCGGGCCATGGAGCTGGACCTGCAGGTAGTGGACGTGCTGGGCCCCATGCTGAAAGCCATCGAGAAGAACTCCGGCATGCTGCCGAAGAACCAGGCCGGTCTGATCCACGCCCTGGACCACGAGTACTTCAAACGGGTGGAGGCGGTGGAGTTCGCGGTGAAATATGACGACGGCAAGAACCCCATGGGACTTTCCAAGGCGGATATCGTGCTGATCGGCGTGTCCCGCACATCCAAGACGCCCCTGTCCATGTATCTGGCCAACAAGCAGCTGAAAGTGGCCAACGTGCCCCTGGTGCCCGAGATCCTGCCTCCGGCGGAACTCTACAAGGTGCCGCCCCACAAGGTGATCGGCCTGCTGATCAACCCCTACAAGCTGATCGACATCCGGTCCACCCGGCTGAAATGCATGGGTCTGTCCGACCAGGCGGCCTATGCCCATCTGGAGCGTATCAATGAGGCGCTGGAATACGCAAAAGCCATCATGCGGCGTATCCACTGCATGATCATCGATGTGTCCGACAGGGCCATCGAGGAGACGGCCGGAATTATTCTGGACTACGTAAGAAAAAATGAGCACCGCATGTAAGCGGTAGGATAATCCCCCGGCAGGACTGAGGTGACCCCCGGGCGTCAGTGTGACTGGCGCCAGGAGGCCGGTGCAGGCTGCGGGGGATTTCGTAGTTGAGGAGAGAGAGGCAGGTGGGAATATGGACAGCAGACTGTTCACGGAACGGCTGGAGCGGCAGGTGCTGGCTCCCGGAGCCTCGTTCAGCGACGAGGCCCGGCGGCTGGTGGAGGAGGAGCCGGACAGGCTCCGGACTTCTTTCCAGCGGGACAGGGACCGGATCATCCACAGCAAGGCCTTCCGCAAGCTGAAGCACAAGACACAGGTGTATCTGGCTCCCGGAGACCATTACCGCACCCGGCTGACCCACAGCATGGAGGTGTCCCAGATCGCACGGACCATCGGACGGGCCCTGCGGCTCAACGAGGACCTGATCGAGGCGGCGGCCCTGGGACACGACCTGGGGCACACGCCCTTCGGCCACGCGGGGGAACTGGCCATCCGCAAGTACACGGGGCATTTCGCCCATAACGAGCAGAGCCTCCGGGTGGTCCGTTTCTACGGCAGGAACGGCCGGGGCCTGAACCTGACCACGGCGGTGCAGAACGCCATCGTCTGCCATACAGGCCCGCAGCAGCCCGCCACCCTGGAAGGGGCGGTGGTGCGCCGCTGTGACCGGATCGCCTATCTCTGCCACGACTTCGACGACGGCATCAAGGTGGGGATGATCGGTCCCGACAAGCTGCCCGGCATGGTGGCCATGCGGCTGGGGACGGTGCCCACCCAGATCCTGGACATCCTGGTGAACAACATCGTGGAAAGCTCCGAGGGGACAGGGGAAGTCCTGATGGACCCCTACTACGAGGAGGCGGTGGAGGAGTTCCGCCAGTTCATGTTCGACTATGTCTATCTCTGCCCGCTGCTGGAGAAGGAGCACCGGAAGGCGGAACACGTGGTGACCTGCCTCCTGGACCTCTATCTGGAGACCCCGTCCCTGCTGCCTGCGGAAGTGCAGCAGAACTTCGAGCGGTTCGGGATGGAGCAGGCCGTCATCGACTATGTGGCGGGGCTGACAGACCTGGCCGCCGTCCATCTTTTCAATGAGCATTTCGTGCCCCGTATCGGGTAGAGAGGGGCAACTCTCTCAGAAAATTCTTTTTTGGAGGGAAATGGAAGAGAAAAAAAGGATTTTCACGAGAAAGGGAGAATATAGACTATAAGAACCAATATTTCAATCAGTCGACAGGGAGTGCCTACATGAAAGAGAGTATGGATGAATTCAAGCGCAAAGTGCAGGAGAGCTCCGAAATTGTCGATGTCATCAACAGCTACGTCCCGCTGCAGAAGAAAGGCAGGTCCTACTGGGCCTGCTGCCCTTTTCATGGGGAGAAGACACCTTCCTTCTCCGTGAACCGGGAGAAGCAGTTCTTCTACTGCTTCGGCTGCCATGCCGGCGGTGACGTGTTCACCTTCATCCAGAAGATAGAGAACTGCGATTTCAAGGAAGCCCTGAAGAAGCTGGCGGACCGGGCCAACATCCCCGTCCCCAATCTGTACCGCAGTCCGGAGGACATCCGGCGGAACGCGGAGAAGAAGCGGCTCCAGGATGTGAACGAGATCGCCGGGCGTTATTTCAGCGCCTGTCTGGAGAAGACCCCCTACGGGGCCAGGGTGAAGGAGTATCTCCACAACAGGGGAATCACCGACGAGATCATACAGCGCTTCTCGCTGGGCGCGTCCCTCCAGAGCTTCGGCTCCCTGCTGTCCAATCTGCGCCGCAAAGGCTGCGACCCCCGGGACCTGCTGAAAGCGGGCCTGGTGCGGGAGAAGAACGGACGGCTCATGGACGCCTTCATCGGACGGATGATGATCCCCATCAAGGATCCCAGAGGCCGCATTGTCGGCTTCGGCGGACGTGTGATCGACGACAAGCTGCCCAAGTACCTGAACACGGGCGAGACGGTGATCTTCCAGAAAAGGGAGACGCTGTTCGGCATGGATGTGGCGCTGAAACCCATCCGGGCCCGGAAACTGGTGATTGTGGTGGAAGGATATATGGACGCCATCAGCCTCCACGCCGCCGGTGTGGACTGGGCGGTGGCATCGCTGGGCACAGCTTTCAGCAAGGAGCACGCCAAGATGCTGGCCCGGATGAATGTGGACGCGGTGTTCTGTTATGACAGCGACGACGCCGGACGGCGGAACGCGGTGCGGGCGGTGACCATCGCCCGTGAGAACGGACTGCCGGTGAAAGTGATGAACGTGCCCGACGGGAAGGATCCCGACGAGTACATCCGCAAAGCGGGCCAGGAAGCCTTCGAGAGACTGGTGGAAGGGGCCCGTGACGGCGTGGAGTTCCAGATCGATTATGAGATTTCCAAAATAAATATCAACAGTGAAGAGGGAAAACAGCAGGCCGTGTCGAATATATCACCTTACGTGCCCAGAAAGAAGCAGTTGGACTTTGACCGGTATGTCCGGTACATCGCCAACGAGCTGACAATCACGGAAGGTCTGATCAAAGACTGGCTGAGGCAGACCCCTTCTCCGGCGGCCCGCGGCGGACAGCAGGAATCCGTCCCCGCAGGCATGGTACCCGCACCTGAGCGGAGGGGCATCATCCCTCCCGCGGCGGTGGCGCCTCCCGGCGCCGCTCCCGTCAGCGTGGTGGATCCGGAGGAGCAGGCCGAGCTGGCCCTTCTGAAAGTGTGTTTCCGGTTTCCCGGCTTGATCGAGAGATACGCACCTCTTGTGGAGGAGGCGGGTTTCCGGTCTTCTGTCCGCAGCGGCATATTCAACAAGATGAGGACCCTGATCCAGGAAGGATACCAGGAGTTCAACGGGGCCGTCTTCGCGGAGGAGGACGAGGAGACAAAGCGGGAAATTGCAAGGATACAGGTGGACAGCTACACCCTGGAGGACGACGAGTCCATCGGGGAGCAGGCTGTGAAAGATTGTGTGAGCGTGATGCTGGAAGGCCGGTACAAGGCGGAGTACAACCGCCACCGCAAACTGGCGGACCAGTATCTGAACCAGGGAGACCCTGCGTTCCGCGAGGAGCTGCAGGCATGTATGGAGTGGAAAAGGAAGATAAAAGAGCTATATGGCAACGACTAAGAAAGCAACTACAAAAAAACTGAATAGCGAGACCGCCGAGGTGAAGAAGACCGCGAAGAAGGCCACTGCGGCCGCAAAAGCGGCTGAAGAGAAGCAGTCTGCCGCGAAATCAGCGGGAGAAGCAGTAGAAGCTGAGAAAAAAGTCGCCCCCAAAAAAGCAGCGGCGAAAAAAACTGTGAAGAAAAAAGCCGATACTGCAGCCTCCTCTTCCACCAAAAAAGAGAAGACAACCAAAACCAAGGAAGAAAGCAAGGAATCGAAGACTGTGACTGTAAAAGAAGAGACGGCCAAGAAGGCCAAAGCAACAACGACCAAAGCGCAAGAGACCAAGAAAGAGCCGGCCAAGAAGACAGCCGCGAAGAAAACCGCAGCCAAGACCGCGACCGCCAAAAAAGCGGACGTGAAGAAGGCGGAGAAAGCGGAGACCGCGGAAGAGACGAAGAAGGCCCCGGCCAAGAAGGCAGCCGCCAAGAAGACCACGACGAAGAAGACCGCAGCCAAGGCGGAGGCGACCGCGGAGGAGAAGAAGGACGCCAAGAAGGCGGCAGCCAAGAAGAAGGCTTCCACCAAGAAGGCCACCGCGGCCAAGAACGCCAAAGCCAAGGAGAAGGCCGTGAAGGCCGCAGAGAACGCGGACACCGACGCGGAGAATGTGGAGACCGCATTCCCCATCGCCAAGGTGGCGGAGCTGGACGTGAAGGCGAAAGCCAACGGCGGCATGCTCTCCTACGGCGAGATCAACGACACCCTGCCTCCCGACGTTTTCGCACCGGAGATCATCGAGGCTGTCTACGACTACCTGGCCAAGAACGGCGTGGTGGTTGTGGATGACGACGAGGATGACAACCTGGTGCCTCCCGCCGACGAGGACGGGGAGGAGGACTCCGAGGCCATCACCGAAGCGGATTTCGCCAGCATCAGCAGCTCTGAAGGCGTGAGCATCGATGACCCGGTGCGCATGTACCTGAAAGAGATCGGCCGCGTGCCTCTGCTGCAGAGCGAGGACGAAGTGAAACTGGCGAAGCGCATGGACAAGGGCAAACAGGCGGAACTGATCCTGGAAGGCAAAATGCCGGAAGGGGAGGAGCTGCCGGAAGTGGACACCTCCATGCCCGTGGATGACATCATCGACCATCTCCGGGAGATGCTGACCGTGGAGCGCGGCAAGACCGACTCCTGCTCCATCCCCCGTATTTTCCGTATTCTCCAGGACAGCCACAAGAACGGCAGAACCACCTCCGCGGAGCAGTTCGCCGCCATGACGGACACTTTCACCAAAGAGGAGCGCATCCGTCTGGTGAAGATCCTGGACGAGGAGGGCATCCCTCATAAGGACTTCGACGGAGCCAACAGCGGCAAACCCGAGAGCACCGAGATCGAGGAGAACCACCTGTTCGAGATCAAGGCGCTGCTGGACGCCATGGAGGACCGTCTGAAGGACGATCCCGACGAGGATCACCGCACCCGTTTCCAGGATGCGAAAGACGAGTACAAGAAACTGCTTCTCCACATCCAGAAACAGGGCGACGAGGCGAAACGCCATCTGTCCAACGCCAACCTGCGTCTGGTGGTGAGCATCGCCAAACGCTATGTGGGCCGCGGCATGCTGTTCCTGGACCTGATCCAGGAGGGCAACCTGGGTCTGATCAAGGCCGTGGAGAAGTTCGACTACAACAAAGGTTTCAAATTCAGCACCTACGCCACCTGGTGGATCCGCCAGGCCATCACCCGCGCCATCGCGGACCAGGCCCGCACGATCCGTATCCCGGTGCATATGGTGGAGACCATCAACAAGCTGATCCGCGTAAGCCGTCAGCTGCTGCAGGAACTGGGCAGGGAACCGACTCCCCAGGAGATCGCCGACGAGATGGAGATCACCGAGGAGCGCGTCCGGGAGATCCAGAAGATCGCCCAGGAGCCCGTATCCCTGGAGACACCTATCGGCGAGGAGGAGGACTCCCATCTGGGAGACTTCATCGAGGACCACGACGCCCCGGCTCCTTCCGAGGCCGCGTCCTACGCCCTGCTGAAAGAGAAGCTGGAAGAGGTGCTGGGCACCCTCAGTGAGCGCGAGCGTGAGGTTCTCATCCTCCGTTTCGGTCTGCAGGACGGACGCCAGCGGACCCTGGAAGAGGTGGGACAGCACTTCGGCGTGACCCGTGAGCGTATCCGCCAGATCGAGGCGAAAGCGCTGCGCCGTCTGCGGAGCAAACGCTGCCACCAGCTGAGAGATTTCATCGACTGACCAGGGTCACTGACCACGGATACAGAACCGGCGGAGAAGATTGGCGCCAGAACCCGGAACGGGCGATAAACCTTGACACTCGCCGGGTATTCGGGTAAAATAACCTTATTGGTTTTAGAATTGGGCCTATAGCTCAGTGGTAGAGCCGTCGGCTCATAACCGATTGGTCCAAGGTTCGAATCCTTGTGGGCCCACCAATCTAAACACAACGGTTCTCCTTCGGGGGAACCGTTTTTTATTGAGGAGGATATCATGAATATAGGAGAACGGCTGGAGCTGGTGGCATCCCTGGTGTCCGCCTGCGATTGCGCGGCGGACATCGGCACCGACCACGCCTATGTGCCGGTGCGCCTGGTGGAGCGGGGGACCTGCTCCCGGGTCATCGCCTCGGACATCGTGGCCGGACCCTGCCGGGCAGCGGCGGAGACCGTCATGCTCCACGGCCTGATGGACAAGATAGAGGTGCGCCGGGCACCGGGACTGCAGGGAATCGCCCCCGGAGAGGCCCAAGCCGCGGTGATCGCGGGAATGGGAGGCGCCACCATCGCGGAGATCCTGGGGGAGGTGCCGGAGACGGCGCAGTCCATCGGGACTTTCGTGCTGCAGCCCATGAACGCGGCAGCGCTGCTGAGGCGCTGGCTGGCGGGGCACGGCTACCGGATCGGGGCGGAGGCCCTGTGCCGGGACGCGGGACGGCTTTACGTGGTGCTGCGGGCAGTGTATGAGGGAACCCCCTATCTGCTCACCGACCTGGAGGCGGAAGTGGGCCCCTGCCTGCTGAAGGAGCGGCCGGAACTGTTCCGGGACCAGGTGGAGGAGCTGCTGCAGTCGGCCCGCACCCTGCTGGAACGGATGGGCCGCAGCGAGGCGGCGAGACAGACAAAGAAATACCGCTACTGGCAGCGGATGGAGAGTGAACTGGAGGCGTTGCTGCAATGACCGCGAAAGTCAGAGATATCGTGAAAATGCTGAATGACATGGCTCCTCCCGCCCTGGCGGAGGAGTGGGACAACGTGGGACTGCTGGTAGGCCGGCAGGACGCGCCGGTGAAACGGCTCATGGTGGCCCTGGACTTCTCGGAGTCCGTGCTGGAGCAGGCCATCCGTGACAAGGCGGACATGGTGGTGACCCACCACCCGGTGATCTTCAAAGGCGTGCGGCAGCTCACCGACGGCCACTGGCATACCCGGCTGCTGCTGGACGCGGCGGCCAACCATATCGCCGTCTACAGCGCCCATACCAACCTGGACAGCGCCGCCGGCGGCGTCAACGACGTGCTGGCCCGTATCCTGGGGCTGGAGCATGTGGAGGGTCTCAACGGGGAACACGGCAACCTGGCAGGTATCGGCCGCATCGGCTCCCTGCCGGTGCCCATGGCCCTGGCGGAGTTCGCCGGCAAGGTGAAGCAGAGCCTGAAGCTGGAACGGGTGGTCTATGTGGACGGCGGCCGCACTGTGCGCCGGGTGGCCGTCTGCGGCGGCAGCGGCATGGATTTCCTGGACGCTGTCCGGGAGGCCGGGGCCGACACCTTCGTCACCGGCGACGTGAAGTACCATGAGGCCCAGGAGGCCGCGGGACTGGGGATCAACCTTATCGACGCGGGCCACCAGGGGACGGAGCTTCCCGTGGTGAACAGCCTGGCGGACCGTCTGGCGCTGCGCCTCACCAAAGAGGATTACGCCGTGGACATCCGCATCGCCTCCGAGGCGCCGGTGATCCGTTTCCTCTGACACTTTGGACATCCGGTGGTGACGGAGTCACCGCAGTATGATATAATAGGATATATTCAGAAACAATGGCAGCTGCAGGTTCAGAAATGCGTTCTGAACTGCAGCTGTTTGAATTTTAGAGAGGTGTTTGTATGTTAAATGAGATCAAACCGGGCCAGCGGATCTGTCAGGCTGTGATCCTGCGGCTCCAGAAAGTGGGGAACTCCTCCAACGGCGGCGTCTTCGCCCGCGGCATGGCCGAGGACAACAGCGGCAAGGTGCAGTTCATCTGCTTCGAGAAAGAGATTGTCAACCGGATGCGGAACCTGAGCGGTCCGGAGGCCATGATCGTCACCGGCAACGTGGACATCGTGAAATACTCCAAGGACCTGGCCTTCCAGATCGTGGTGCAGCGGATGGAGGAGCCTTTGCCGGAGGATGACCTGAGCAACCTGCTGCCCGCCGGCGACTTCGACATGGAGCTCTACCGGAACAAGCTCCAGGGCCTCATTGCCCTGATCCGGAAACCCACCATCCGGAGCCTGCTGGAGAAGATCTTCAGCGGCCCCTTCCTGGAGGATTTCTGCAAGAACCCCGCCGGCATGCGGATGCATCACGCTTACCTGGGCGGCCTGCTGGAGCACTCCGTGGACGTGGCGTCCCTGGCCGTGAGCATGGCCGACAGCATCGGCAAGGTGGACAAGGACCTGGTCATCGCCGGCGCCCTGCTCCACGATATCGGCAAAGTGCGTGAGATCAGCGCCAACATCGGCTTCCCGTACACCACGGAAGGCCGTCTGCTGGGCCATATCACCATGTCCGCCTTCATGGTCCGCGAGGCCGCCATGGAGCTGAAGATCCCCATGAGCCAGCTGTCCATGCTGGAGCATATCATCCTGTCCCATCACGGTGACAACGAGAAGGGCTCCCCCATGGCCTGCGCCACCAAAGAGGCCTTCATCGTCCATTACGCGGACTCCCTGAACGCCATCATGAACCAGTTCGATGTGAAGGACAAGAAGAATCCCTGGGAGTTCAACCGGATGCTCCAGCGGTTCCTCTACGTGAAAGAGCCGGAAGCCCGGAAAGCACCGGCCCCTGCCGGCATCCAGACGGAGATTCCCCGCGGGTCCGAAGCCGGCGAGGTGAAAGGGCAGAAAGCAGGGGAGAAGAAAGACGGCGAGATCAAAGTGGGCCCCGACAAGTGCAACGGCGCCCTGTTCTGCTGAATCTGAAATTCTGTGAAAAATCGGTAAAACGCTTTGACAGGAGCGGCTTACTGTGTTAAAATCTGTTAGGACTTGAAAAGAGGACGGCTGTCCGCTGGATCAGGTCCATGAACAAAGATATGACAGTCCCTCCGGGGATTTCATATACCATATTGAGTGTGAAAGGCAATCGCGGCGTCTGTAGAGACGGTGAGGAAAGTCCGAGCTCCATAGGGCGGAATGCCGGATAACGTCCGGCGAGGGAAACCTCAGGGAAAGTGCCACAGAAATGTGTACCGCCGGTCTCCGGACCGGTAAGGGTGGAACGGTGCGGTAAGAGCGCACCAGCAGTCAAGTAATTGGCTGGCTTGGTAAACCCCATTCGGAGTAAGACCAAATAGGGAAGGGATGAAGCGGCCCGCTGATCCTTCCGGGTTGTGTCGCTGTATCCTGTAAGTGATTACGGGAATAGATAAATGATTGCCACCGCTTTGCGGGACAGAACTCGGCTTATTGAACACTCAATAGCATATTACGCGCCAAGGCGCGAGTGAACCGGCTGTATCTTCCGATACGGCCGGTTTTTTGTATGTCCGGAAACGGTTGCGCCGGTCCGGCGGCAGTCTGGCGGTCGGACGTCTTCTAGTTGGCTGAATTGCGGAAATCCGGGCGACTCCCGGCAAAGGTGGGGCCGCATCGGGTCAAGGAGCGGACCAGGACGGCATACAAGCATAGAAAAAGGACGGGAGCGTCCTCCGTAGTAGGAGAGGAGCTTCCGTCCTTCTGCATTCTCGATGCGGGATGCGGCGGATTGCCGCTTGCAGCGATATTCTGTTCTATTCTGCGGAATCCGCTCAGCCAACCAGCTGTCTCAGGGTGGCCAGGAAGATTTTCACGCCGTTCTCCAGGGACGCCTTGTTGAAGTGCATGTCCGGATGGTGGAGGCCCGGGGTCAGGCCGCAGCCCAGACCGAAGAAGCCGGCTTTGATGGAGGGTTTGTACTTCACATAGTAGAAGAAGTCCTCGCCGCCGGGGGTGGTGATCTTGGGAACCAGGCCGTCCTCGCCCAGCACTTCCACGATGGATTTCGCCAGGATCTCCTTGCATTCCTCGCTGTACTCGGCAGCGGGCACGCCTTTGGTGATCTCGAAGTCCACGGTGGCACCTACAGCTGCCCCGGCGTTCAGCACGGCGGTGGTCACTTTCTCCTTCAGCTGGTCCATGGTGGCGTTCTCCTGGGAGCGCAGATCCCATACCAGCTCCGCTTTGTCGGGGATGGCGTTGCGCACGCCGGAGTCGCAGACGAAACGGGTGGGTTTCACGCTGTACACGGCGTTGGGGCTCAGGTGGATGGTGTTCACGGCCACCACAGCGGCGGTGCCGGCGTCAACGGCGTTGATGCCCAGATGGGGACGGGCGCCATGGGCCGGTTTGCCGTGGATGGTGGCCAGGGCGTGGTTGCTTGCGGAGTAGTAGACAGCGGCGGTGGCCTGGCCGTCCTTCAGCTCCTCCTCGGGGCGCACATGGCTGCCGAAGATGTAGTCCACGTCGTCGATGAAGCCGCCGGCGATGATGCTCTCGGCGCCGCCGCAGGTCTCCTCGGCGGGCTGGAAGATGATCTTCACTTTGCCTTTTTTCACGGCCTTGGTCTCTTTCAGGATCTCGGCAACGCTGAGCACCACGGAGCTGTGGCCGTCATGGCCGCAGGTGTGGCGGGCGCAGGTCTTGCCGTCGATGATGTGCACCAGGGAGTCCATGTCGGCGCGGATGGCCACCACGGGGCCCGGAACGCCGCTGTCATAGATGCCTACGACGCCGGTCTGGCCGTCGATATTGCGATGGACCTCATAGCCGAACTCCTCCAGTTTGTCCCCCAGGAATTTAGAAGTCTTCACTTCCTCGAAAGCGGGTTCGGGGATGGTGTGCAGATAGTCATAATACTTCAGTACATTACTCATAAAATTTCCTCCCTCATAAATAAATATACCGTGGACAACTGTCCACTGCAATCGATGACGATTGTAGAATAATCAATACAATGGATTATACTACAAATGTCACGTATGTACAACACAGGAGAGAGGAAAAAACGGAAAGTCACAGAAAGACAAAGATATTTCTGACAAATGCACACTTCTATCTCTATGAGTGTTAAGTTTTTGACAGTATTGGGGTTGAGAATGTTAACTTTCTTTAATTTTTTAGCAGAGTGAACAATTTCCCTTGACTTTTAAAACCTTTTTTTATAACATCTTGCGTATACACTTGTATTCAATTTGACGATAGGGGGTAACAAAATGGTTACAGAAGAAAAAAAGGAAAAGCCGGTACCGCCGCAAGCGGAAAATACCGGTGGTGAGACGAAAAACACAAAAGTGGGGATGTCCGCGTACATTGCATTTTTAGTAGCGATCCTCTTCTTCTCCGGTGTATTTATGAAAGTGAACGGTCATGCCTGGCTGGGCGCGTTTGACTACACGACGCTGATCGGCAAATTCGGCACCATGACCAATCCCGCCAAAAACACCTTTGTGGGTGCGGGCGGACTGAGCGCGCGGGGCGGTTTCCTGTTCGCGCTGTCCCTGGCACCGTCCATCATGCTGGCGCTGGGTGTGCTGGAGATCCTCTCCGAGTACGGCGCCATCCGTGCGGCCCATAAGCTGCTGACTCCGTTGCTGCGTCCGCTGCTGGACGTTCCCGGACGTACCGGCCTGGCTCTGATCACCGACCTGCAGAGCACCGACGCCGGCGCGGCCCTGACCAAGGAGCTGCGTGACAACAACCAGGTGACCAAGAAAGAACTGATCATCATCAGCTCCTGGCAGTACAGCGGAGCCGGTCTGATCTCCAACTATTTCGCCACCGGCGCGGCGCTGTTCTCCGTGCTGATGGTACCGGTAATCGTGCCGTTCATCGTGATGTTCGTGATGAAATTCGTGGGCGCCATGGTATGCCGTTTCGCATTGAATACTATCTACAAGGGGGATTTTAAAGATGAGCAATAAGGAGACTGCAGTAAAAGTATCGAGAAATCCGTTTGATATTTTTGTCGCAGGTGCCCGGAAGGGTTGGACCATTGCGACTCAGAACATGATCCCCAACGTGCTGATGGCTTTCACCATCGCTTATATCCTGAACCTGCTGGGAATCATGGGATTCATCGGCAAGGTGTTCGGTCCTGTCATGGGAATCTTCGGTGTGCCCGGTGAGGCTATCACCATCCTGCTTACCGCATGGCTCTCCGCTTCCGCCGGTATCGGTCTGGCGGCCAGCCTGCTGAGCCAGGGGATCATCACCCCGCTGCACGCCACCATCATGATGCCCGCCTGCTTCCTGATGGCTTCCCAGCTCCAGTACATGGGCCGTCTGCTGGGCGTTGCCGACGTGCCGAAGAAATACTGGCCGCTGCTGATGATCATCAGTATCTTCAACGCCTGCGTGGGCATGCTGGTAATGCGTTTCTTCGTATGACCGGCGGCTGTTCCGGATCTGCACCGCATCCATTCCCGGACTGTCCGGGATGATGTACATCCACTGGAACAAAAGAAAAGAATGTCACGGCGGAGCTCCGGCTCCGCCTTTTCTTTTTGTGCGTATATCGCCTCTGTGAAGGCATATTTCAATGAAGGAAAGCTGACCGGACAGTCTATTCATGCATCCCTGCATATAACCGGACATTTCCCGTGTTCCTCTCCTGAAGGCCGCAAACCCCATGGGAAAGGGAATAGGGGAGGGTTGAAAAAAGCCGGATAAGGTATTTCCCCTACCTATATAGGTAGCTTCTTGAAAAAAGTTCACATTTGGCCGGTAATTATATGCTATAATGGTTACTGTAATTAATAACTGCTAGGAGTCTGACCCATGAAAAAAGTTTCTTTCGTTGTACCGGTTTACAACGAGGAGAGCAATCTGCGGGAGTTTCATAACCGGATGGCTGCGGTGATGGAATCTCAGCCATATGATTATGAAATACTGTATGTGGACGACGGTTCGAGCGATGGAAGCGCTGCGGTGCTCCAGGCCCTGGCCGACGAGGACCCCCATGTGCAGGCCTATCTTCTGACCCGTAACTACGGGCATCAGCTGGCCCTGACCTGCGGGCTGGACCATGCTGAGGGGGACGCGGTGGTCACCATGGATGGTGATCTGCAGCATCCGCCGGAGCTTGTTCCGGACATGCTGGAACGCTGGGAAGCCGGCTTCCAGATGGTGAAGACCATACGGAAGAGCACAGAGGACGCCTCTTTTTTCAAGAAGACCACCTCGGCTATTTATTACAAGCTCATCAACAAGTTGTCACAAGTGGAGATCACGCCGGGAGGCAGCGATTTCCGTCTGATGGATCGGGAGGCTGTCCGGTCGTTCCGGTTGTACCGGGAGCGGGCACGTTTCATCCGCGGGCTTGTGAACACGCTGGGGTATAAAGTGGCGACCATCGAGTTTGTGGCGCCGCCGCGGTTTTCCGGCACATCGAAGTTCAACCTCCGCAAGATGTTGCACTTCGCGCTGGACGGAATCACCGCTTTCTCAAATCTGCCTCTGCGATGGGCGTTTTATTGCGGCTTAATTTGCGGGCTTATCAGCCTAGGTACTTTGTTGCATGTTTTGTTTGTCAGATGTGTTTTGGACGATGCCGTTCCCGGTTGGGCGACCATCACTGTCTGCATCACCTTTCTCGGTGGTATCCAGCTGATCGGTATCGGAATTTTAGGCGAGTATATCGGCCGGATCTTCGAAGAAGTGAAGCAGAGGCCGCTATACCTGGTGGCAAGGCATATTAAGCATGCAGCGGAAGATACGGAGCAATAAATCTTCTGCGATTCAAAAACGAGAGGGTGTGCAAGTATTGAACAAGACAATGAAGACTCTGCTGCTGACACTGACGCTGGTGTTCTGCAGTTTCTCCGTGAGCTTTGCGGATTTTTCCTATGGCGACCGGGGGGACGAAGTCCTGGCGATACAGAAACAGTTGGCGGCGCTGAGCTATGATGTCGGCGGTATCGACGGCATTTTCGGCACAGCAACAGAGGATGCGGTGAAGAAATTCCAGCAGTCAAAAGGGCTGGGAGTAGACGGCATTGTGGGCAATGGCACCTATAGAGCGCTCATGAACCGGGAGATGCCTGTGAACCGTTCCGGCAACAGTTCCATTACCCGTTCCATTCTTCGTACCGCGTACAGCATGCGTGGCGTACCGTATGTTTTCGGTGGCACCAGTCCTTACGGATTTGACTGCTCCGGATTCACCCAGTACTGTTTCCGGCATGCCGGCATCTCCATTCCTCGTCTGGCGGACAGCCAGTATTATGCAGCAACCCGTATCTCTACGAACCAGTTGCGCCCCGGCGACCTGGTGTTCTTCAACACTTATGCGCCCGGCGTATCTCATGTAGGTATCTATGTAGGCGACGGACAGTTCATCCACGCCAGTTCTTCCCAGGGCATCACGGTGTCTTATCTCTGGTCTGATTACTGGGGACCGAGATATCTGGGAGCAGGTCGTGTATACTGATTCACAATCCAAGATTACATCAGCAGGTGTTCCGACACCTGCTTTTTTTTACGCCTTTTTCAGGAAACAGTGGTGGAAGGCGTGACGGGATGCGGCTTCCGGAAAGGGATCCACGCTGCCCCGGCTTTGTAAATCTTTTGTGAAAGGAAGGGGCGCCGTTGGGCTTTTCAGCCGGAATATTGTATAATATAACTATGCAAGTATAAATCCCGGGGCGACCCGCGGAGTATGAGAATAAAGCGACAGACGGCTTTCCCGGAAGGGGGCCGCGGAAAAAAGGAAGAGAGGTAGAAAGATGAACGCTTATAAAGTACTGATCGCCGACGACGAGGCGCACATCCGCGCCCGCTGCCGTGAGGCGGTCGCCGCCTTCGGACCTGGCCGGGCCGTGTACGCGACCAAGGCGTTCCTCTGCCGGGCGATGGCACGGCTCGCCCACGAGGAGCAGATGCGCCTCGAC
>CALAZX010000188.1 GCA_937926555.1 uncultured Negativicutes bacterium
GTTTTCCAGCGGAAGTTCCCCCTTTTTCTCCCGTTTGCAGCCCAGGCTATCCTCTCTTCCTGCATCATCCGTTCTAAATTCCGGATTTCCTCCATATATTCCTGCCGGTCCTGCCCGCCTATGTCTGTCTGCGCTGCCGCATCTCCCCGCTGGCGTCATTCCCTCCGGTCCCGGTTTCCACCCGGATCCGCCCGGAGACATAAAAAAGGAACCGCAGCGGGCCGCTACGGTTCCTTCTGACGGCGCAAAGCGCCATATGTGTTCTTCTATATAGGGCGGAGCGCAAAAACGCTCCAGAAGCCTTTTACGCCTTATTCCTCTTCCTTGGCGGCCTCTTCCTGCTCCTTCTTGCTCTCGCCTTTCAGCGGTTTCATGGTGGGGAACAGCAGCACGTCGCGGATGGATACGGCGCCGGTCAGGAACATCACCAGACGGTCGATGCCGATACCCAGGCCGCCCGTCGGAGGCAGACCGTGCATCAGCGCGTTGATGAAGTCCTCGTCCATCATGCTGGCTTCCTCGTCGCCTGCCTCACGCTCTTTCACCTGCTGCAGGAAACGCTCTTTCTGGTCGATGGGGTCGTTCAGCTCGGTGAAGCCGTTGCACAGCTCGCGGCCGAAGATGAAGCCCTCGAAACGCTCGGTGATCTCCGGATCGTCCACGGTGCTCTTGGCCAGCGGGGAGATCTCTTTCGGATGACCGGTGATGAATACGGGCTGGATCAGCTCGTGCTCAACGAACTCGTCGAAGAACGCGTTGATGATACGGCCTACGCCCCAGGTGGGCTCGTAAGCCACATGGGCCTCGTCAGCCAGTTTCCGCGCCTCTTCCACGTCGGTCACATTGGTGAAGTCCTTGCCGCTGTATTTCTTCACAGCCTCGATCATGGACACACGGGGCCAGGGAGGAGTCAGGTCGATGTCCTGTCCCTCATACTGGATCTGCATGGTGCCCAGCACTTTCATGGCGGTCTCGGAGACGATCTTCTCCGTGATATCCATCATGGTCTTGTAGTCGCCGTATGCTTCATACAGCTCCAGGCTGGTGAACTCGGGGTTATGTTTGATGTCGATGCCTTCGTTACGGAACACGCGGCCCAGCTCGTAGACTTTCTCCAGTCCACCTACAACCAGACGTTTCAGGTTCAGTTCCGTAGCGATGCGCAGGTACAGCTCCATGTCCAGCGCATTATGGTAGGTGATGAACGGACGGGCAGCGGCGCCACCGGAGATGGTGTTCAGAACCGGGGTCTCCACTTCCAGGTAGCCCATGCCGTCCAGGATGTCACGGATGCTCTTGATGATCAGGCTGCGTTTGATGAACACATCACGCACTTCCGGATTCACGATCAGGTCCACGTAGCGCTGGCGGTAGCGCAGCTCAACGTCTTTCAGACCATGCCATTTCTCCGGCAGGGGTTTCAGCGCCTTGGACAGGAACTCCAGGTTCTCAACACGGATGGACGGTTCGCCCATGCGGGTCTTGAACGCGGTGCCTTCCACACCGATGATGTCGCCGATGTCCAGCAGTTTCACAACGGCATAGTTCTCCTCGCCCAGCACGTCTTTGCGCACATAGAGCTGGAGCTTGCCGGTCTTGTCCTGCAGATCCATGAAGCAGGTCTTGCCGTGGCCGCGGATAGCCATGATACGGCCCGCGATCCGTACTTTCTCGCCGGATTCCTCCATGGCCTCCACGTTGTCGTGGATGTCTTTGGTGTCATGGGTGCGGTCGAAAGCGTGTCCGAAAGGAAGGATGCCTTTCTCGGACAGTTTGTGCATCTTGTCGATACGGTTCTGCACCTGCTCGTTGATTTCTTCCTGGGTCAATGCTTCGGTCTCAGCCGGAATGTTCTTGTTCTTGTCTTCAGCCATTCTCATTCTCCTATTTCATCTTTTCTCTTCGCCCCGGAGCGGTCCGGAGGCTGCAGCCCTGTGACAGGGATGGTGCCGCCGTTCTGCGGCTATACCGAAAAATACCGCTTTTGCGGAGCGGTATCTTCGAAAATTCCCGAAAGGGATTATTTGATCTTCAGAATCTTGTACTGGCGGTCGCCCATGGGGGTGCGGACGGTAACAACCGTGTTCACCTTCTTGCCCAGGATGGCTGCGCCGATCGGGGACTCGTTGGAGATTTTCCCTTCCCACGGATCCGCTTCCGTGGTGCCCACTACCGTATAGGTCTGGGATTTGTCTTCTTCGCATTCAGCGGCCAGATCCTCGATGACAACCGTAGCGCCAAGTTCAACCTTGGTTTTGCGCTTGCCGGAATCGCCGATCACCTTCGCAGTCTTGATCATCTGCTCCAGTTCCATGATACGGCCTTCGATGAAAGCCTGTTCTTCTTTCGCGGAATCGTACTCGGAGTTCTCGCTGATATCACCGTAGGAGATAGCCACTTTCAGACGCTCGGAGTTCTCCACGCGTTTGACGGTGCGTAACTCTTCCAGTTCATTCTCCAGCTTTGCCAGACCTTCCGCGGTCAGGATAGTTTCTTTGGTTGCCATGGGTAATTCCTCCACTGCGTATAATATTTGAAATCAGACTCAGCCGCGGCATTCCGCAGGCGTGAGTAAAACAGTCACTGTAAATAATTATAATTTTTAACAGCCCGGTTGTCAAATCTGTAAAACCGGCTGTTTTCCGCCCCTCTTCTCACGGGGTTCTCCGGGATTTCTCCGGAGAGCATATTCTCTGCGGGTCCTTCTTCCGGGCTCTCCGCCTTGGGCCTCTTCAGGCCGCTCAGTCGGCGATACCGGCGTTCTTGCGGATCTGGCGGATGGTATCCTCCGTCACCGCGTGCTCGAAGTTGCGGAAACCCGCCAGCTTGAAGTCATGCTTCTTCGCCAGCTCCGAGATGGTGTCGATCTGCTCGGGGTAGAGATTCCGCCCCAGGGTGAAGTTCTCGTACCGTCCCTCCAGGGCCAGGATCATGGTCTCCGCCATGCAGGCGAAAGACGTCCGCTCCGGGAACCCGAAGTGGAAATGGAAGTCCCGGTTCTCGCCGGGGCCCTGGATCACGCCACCCTCGATGACCAGGCCGTCG
>CALAZX010000189.1 GCA_937926555.1 uncultured Negativicutes bacterium
CAGTATCATCCTCCATCCATTTAAAGATTCCATCAAAATCCCAAGGCATAAAATATATCGTCTTTGTCCTGGGTCTCCGCCTCGAAGCCCAGTTTTTCCAGTTCCACATTCAGATCCAGCATATGTCTCATCCTTTCATCTTATCCGGCCGTACCGGCCGCGGTTTGTTCCCGTCTGTTCCTCTGTCGTTTTGCCCCATCTGCGCCGGCGGGGCTCACACTCCGCCGCATTCCCGCTGCCGGTCCGGAAGATTTCAGACCGGTTCCGGGGCTGTCTTCCTCCTTATTTTACCACAGCCGGGCGGGGAAAGGAACAATGGAATGGCGGTGCTGCAGGATATTGGAGCTGTTTCCGTGCGGAATGTGCCGGAATGTAGTATAATAAAATATTGAAAGTCAGAACTCAGTAAGACGACTGGGGGGATAAGAGAATGGCCACTAAAGGCAGGAAAAAGAAGACCGCCGGCGCAAAGAAAGCCGACGAGGGTATTTTACCGGGCATGCAGGTGGAGTTCATCTGCGACAAATGCGGCACACATCTGGCCTGGGCGCTTCCTTCTTTCGAGATGAAATGTCCCAAGTGCGGGCGCTGGATCTCCAACAAGAACCGGGCCCGGAAAGAGGAGGACCTGATGTTGCCACCCGATGACGACCAGCTTATTCTGTTCTGAACATAGAAAAACAATCAATGTGGAAAACAGTTGGCGCAGTGACAGTCGACACAGCAGTGAAAAGCGACAGTAATGAAAAGCAACAGCAGTACAAAGCAGTATGGAACCGCGCGGCCATTGTGGGGCAGTGCGGAAAAATGCGCGGGGGAAGGACCCGCTGATGAAGGAGCGTAATGTATGAACAAGTATTTTGAGGAAGCGAAACAGCATCAGGAAGAGATGGTAGCACGGCGCCGTGACCTGCACCGGTATCCGGAGGCGGGCTGGACGGAGTTCCGCACGGCGGCCATGGTGGCGGCGGAGCTGAAGAAGCTCGGTTACGAGGTGCTGCTGGGGGACGAGGTGCTGGACGCGTCCACCATGGTGGGCCTGCCCTCCGCAGAGGAGCTGCGCCGTTGCCAGGAGCGGGCCATCGCCGAAGGGGCGGACCCGGAGCTGGTGGCCCGGATGGACGGCGGCAAGACCGGCGTCATGGGCGTGATGAAGTTCGGCAGACCCGGCAAGACCGTGGGCGTCCGTTTCGACATGGACTCCAACGAGGTGCAGGAAGCCAAGGATGAGGAGCACCGCCCCGCCAAAGAGGGGTTCGCCTCCATCCATGACGGCTGCATGCACGCCTGCGGCCACGACGGCCATACCACGGTAGGCTTGGAAGTGGCCCGTCTGGTGGCGGCCCACAAGGACGAGATGGCGGGCACGTTCAAGATCGTGTTCCAGCCGGCGGAGGAAGGTGTCCGCGGCGCCATGGCCATGGCGGCCAAGGGCATCGTGGACGACTGCGACTACTTCTTCGGCGGCCATTTGGGCTTCAAGGCCCCGGAGGACGACACCCTGATCTGTGTCACCGGCGGCATGCTGGCCACCACCAAGCTGGACGCCCGTTTCATCGGCAAGGCGGCCCATGCGGGGCTGGCTCCGGAAGAGGGTAAGAACGCGCTGCTGGCGGCCGCTGAGGCCAGCCTGGCGCTTCATTCCATCGCTCGTCACGGCGAAGGCGCCTCCCGCATCAACGTGGGCGTGCTCCAGGCCGGCACGGGACGCAATGTCATCCCCGACACGGCGCTCCTGAAGCTGGAGACCCGGGGCGCCAGCACCCGCATCAACGACTATATGGTGGCGGAGGCGCGGCGCATGATCAAGGCCGCCGCGATGATGTACGACGTGGAGGTGGAGATCACCGTGGCCGGCGGCGCGCCTTCCTGCGTGCCGGAGCTGGAGTTCGGGAAGGAGATGGAGGCCATCGGCAAGGAGGCCGGCATCTACCGGAAGATCATCCCCTTCATGGACATGGGCGGCAGCGAGGACTGCTCCTACTATATGGAAAGAGTCCAGCAGAACGGCGGCCACGCCGTGTACCTGGGCTACGGCACCGCCATCGCGGCAGGCCACCACAACAACCGTTTCGACTTCAACGAGAACTGCCTCTGGCAGGCAGCCGGACTGCTGACCACCCTGGTGCAGCGCTACGGCAACCGTTGACATACATGCCGCCCCGGCGGTAAATCTGAATACAAAAGGTGATAAACGATGAAAATTTTTATGGATACTGCAAATGTGGATGAGATCAAGGAATTCGCGGATATGGGCATCGTCTACGGTGTCACCACCAACCCCAGCCTGGTAGCCAAATCCGGCCGCACCCAGGCGGAGGTCATCCCCGAGATCTGCAAGATCATCCCCGGCCCTGTAAGCGCCGAGGTGATCAGCACCGACTGCGAGGGCATGGTGCTGGAAGCCCGCAAACTGGCGGAGATCGCCGACAACGTGGTAGTGAAGATCCCCTGCATCAAGGAAGGCCTGAAAGCCGTTAAAATCCTCTCCGCGGAAGGCATCAAGACCAACGTGACTCTGGTGTTCAGCCTGAGCCAGGCCCTGATGGCCGCCCGTGCCGGCGCCTCCTATGTGAGCCCCTTCATCGGCCGTCTGGAGGATATCGGCGAGGACGGCATCAAACTGGTGTCCGACATGGCGAAAGTGTTCCGGAACTACGGGCTGGAGGTGGAGATCATCGCCGCCAGCGTGCGCAATCTGGGCCATGTGGACCAGGTGATGCTGGCCGGCGCCGACATCGCCACCATCCCCACGAAAGTGCTGCGGGAGATGCTGGTGCATCCCCTGACGGACAAAGGTCTGGCACAGTTCCTGGAGGACTATAAGAACAGCATCAAGTAAGCGGGACATAAACAGGAAAACAGACAGGCGGGGGAGACAGGAGCTACTGTGTCACCTGCCTGTTTTATGCTTTCAGCGGAAACGGCCGGCGGAATCCGCCGCCGTGGACAGCTGATGAAGAAATTACTGAGAAATGAGGACGGTACTGATGAGTGTTTGCAATGTGAGAAAGAAGATCGCCGCTGCCCTGGCGGGACTGGGGA
>CALAZX010000190.1 GCA_937926555.1 uncultured Negativicutes bacterium
TGTCCGGCGGCCAGCAGCAGCGTGTGGCCCTGGCCCGCGCCCTGGTGATGGAGCCTGCCGTGCTGCTCTTCGACGAGCCGCTGTCCAACCTGGACGCCAAGCTCCGCGTGTACATGCGTAAAGAGATCCGCAAGATCCAGCAGCGCATCGGCATCACCAGCATCTACGTGACCCATGACCAGTCCGAGGCCATGAGCCTGTCCGACAAGATCATCATCATGAACAAGGGCAAGATCGAGCAGATCGGCAACCCCGAGCAGATCTACCAGTATCCGGCCACCCATTTCGTGGCTGACTTCATCGGCAGCGCCAACTTCATCGAAGGCACCGTCAGCGCCATCGAGGCCGACGGCGAGAAAGCCATCGTGAAGATGCTGGGCTCCGACTATATCGTCCATGTGAACCCCGGCACCGTGGCTGTGGGCGACACCGTGGAAGTGGTCATCCGTCCGGAAGCCATGGAACTGGCTGACGAGGGCGATGTGGCCGCCGAGGTCGTGACATCTGTCTACATGGGCGCCATGCAGGACTACACCGTGAAAGTCAACGGACAGGAGCTGAGCTGCGAGATGTACAATCCCGTAGGCAAGAAAGTGTTCCGTCCCGGCGAGCAGACCTTCCTCAAAATCCACCGGGAGAGCCTGCACGCAGTGAAGAAAGCCTGACTTCCCGACCGGAAGACAGCGGAAGATGCCGGGAAGACGCTCCGGAAGGGGCGGGGAAGGCATCCTGAAGAATGTGCATGACGGACGGCAGCGCCGTACCGACCGATATACAAGGTGAAAAGCGGAAGGCGGAGCCAGGGCAGGGACCCGGCGGGCCGGAAGCGCGAAAAAACGACAACGACAACGATCCAGGAGGTTCAAGCAATGAACAACGCAATGAAGAAAACCGTAGTTGCCGCAATGGTGGCAGCATCCGCACTGAGTCTGGCAGGCTGTGGCGGGGACACTCCGAAAGCTCCCGCAGGCGGCGACAAAGAACTGGTGATGTACATGGGCGTGGTGGAGCAGTCCGCACGCGTGATCGCCAAAGAGTTTGAGAAAGACACCGGCATCAAGGTGAAATTCGTGCGCATGAGCGGCGGCGAGACCCTGAGCCGTATCCGCGCGGAGAAAGCCAACCCCCAGGCCAGCGTATGGTATGGCGGCAGCGCCGACTCCTACATCATGGCGAAGAAGGAAGGACTGCTGCAGCCCTACAAATCCCCCAACGCTGCCAAAATCGCCGACAACTTCAAGGATCCGGAAGGCTACTGGACCGGCGTGTACCAGGGCTACCTGGGATTCATCCTGGACGGCCGCTATTTCGACGAGCATCACCTGCAGGCACCGGAATCCTGGGCTGACCTGCTGAAACCCGAGTTCAAGGGCCAGATCATCATGGGCAACCCCGGCACCGCGAGCACCGGCTATGTGGTTGTATCCTCCATCGTGCAGATGATGGGCGAGAAAGAGGGCATGGACTACCTGGCTAAACTGGACAAACAGGTGAAACAGTACACCAAGGCAGGCGCCGCTCCGGCACGCAGCGCCGCACTGGGCGAGTGCGCCATCGGCATCACCTACCTGCATAACGGCATCCGCATGATCAAGGAAGGCCACAAGAACGTGCGCCTGTCCCTGCCGAAAGACGGCACCGCTTACGAGCTGGGCGCTGTGGCTATCATCAAAGGCGCTCCCCAGGAAGAGGCTGCCAAGAAATTCGTTGACTGGTGCCTGACCAAGAAGGCGCAGGAGCTGGGCCAGAAGAACAACTCCTACCAGTTCCTGACCAACCCCGAGGCCAACCCCCCGGCAGAGGCACTGCCCTTCAAGAACGCCAAACTGATCAACTACGACTTCCAGTGGTCCGGCGACAACCGCGCACGTCTCCTGGAAGACTGGAACAAAGCCGTCAAGAAATAATCGAGGAGTAATCTATCATGCAGGAAAAAGCAAGAATTGGTTTGATCGGCCTTGCCGTCATGGGGGCCAACCTGGCCCGCAACCTGGCGGACAAAGGCATTTCCACCCTGGTCTACAACCGCACCCCGGAGAAGACCCGTCAGTTCATCAAGGACTTCGGCGGCAACCAGAATCTCTGCGGCGTGGAGTCCCTGGAGGAGCTGATCGCAGGTCTGGAACGCCCCCGCAAGATCATTCTCATGATCAAGGCGGGCGCTCCCGTGGACGCCATGCTGGACCAGCTGATCCCCCTGCTGGAGAAAGGTGACATGATCATCGACGGCGGCAACTCCTTCTTCGAGGATACCCGCAGACGCAGCAAACGGATGACGGACCTGGGCTTCGATTTCGTGGGCATGGGCGTGTCCGGCGGCGAGGAGGGCGCTCTCAACGGCCCCAGCCTCATGCCCGGCTGCACCGAGCAGTCCTACATCCAGCTGGAGCCCATCCTCCAGGCCATCGCGGCCAAAGCCGGGGACGGGGAGCCCTGCGTGGCCCACATCGGCACCGACGGCGCGGGCCACTATGTGAAGATGGTGCATAACGGCATCGAGTACGCCGACATGCAGCTCATCGCCGACGTCTACTCCGTGATGCGCTGCATCCTGGGCATCGAGCCCGAGGAGATGGCGGGCGTATGGGACAAATGGAACCAGGGCGAGTTGTCCTCCTACCTGGTGGAGATCACCAGCCGCATCCTGCGGGAGAAGGACGAGGAGACCGGCAAGTTCCTGGTTGATGTGATCCTGGACGTGGCCGGCCAGAAAGGCACCGGCATGTGGACCAGCCTCAGCGCCCTGGAACTGTGCGTTCCCACCCCCACCATCACCGAGGCGGTGTTCGCACGCTGCATGTCCACCTACAAGGCGGAGCGTGAGCAGCTGTCCCAGTCCCTGGGCGGCATTGCGCTGTCCACCGGCGACGTGGACAAGGAAGCCCTGCTGAAGGACCTGGAATGCGCCCTCTACGCGGCGAAGATCTGCGCTTACGCACAGGGCTTCAGCCTGCTGGCCGCAGCCGGGGACAAGTACGGCTGGAAACTGGACATGGGAACCATCGCCAAGATCTGGCGGAACGGCTGCATCATCCGTGCCGGTTTCCTGGACCGTGTCAGCGACGGCTACGCCAAGGAGCCGGACCTGAAGAATCTGCTGTTCAACGACTACTTCGCGGAGGTTCTCTACAAATCCCGTCCGGGCTGGGGCCGCATCATCGCCCTGGCTGCCGAGAAGGGTGTGGCCGTGCCGGCGCTGAGCTCCGCACTGGCCTACTTCGACTCCTACCGCACCTGCGCCTGCAACGCCAATATCCTGCAGGCACAGCGTGACTTCTTCGGCGCCCACACCTACCAGCGTGTGGACAAGGAAGGCTCTTTCCACACCCAGTGGTGAGGAGCGGGAGTCCGCAGAACAGAAAAAACCGCACCCTGTGAGGATGCGGCGGAATAGAACGTGAGAAAGCCCGTGGCGGGAATCCCGCCGCGGGCTTTTTATGTCCGGAAAAGAAATTTTCTTCCCGGGACGCAAAAAAGCGGCCTGCTCAGCAGCCGCCTTTTCTCTGCGCATGACGCGCCTATGTTCTGTTTCTGTTGCCGGATCGCACCGGCACGGTGATTCTCTATCTTTCCCGGCGCCGTGGCAGTTTGCTGCACGCCGCAGGACCGGATATCATCGTTCCCTTTTTTCCGGTTTCCGGGTCAGGAGGCTTTGCGGCCTCTCATGTTGCGGAACCAGTACAGGGGCAAGAAGATGATCCAGGCCAGGAAAGTTCCCAGTGCCCAGTATGCCGCGTTGGGATTGTTGTGTTCCCGGGCGTCATTGTGCACGTAGTAGGCCATCGCCAGGGAGATCATCACAGCGAACGGGCTGATGCCGCCGTGCGTGGCCTGGGTGGCTTCGTTGAACAGGCTTCCTGCATCCATGGTCTATGCCTCCTTTGTCGACTGATTTGACTTGCTTGTCACTATTATACCATCTATTCCGTTCTATTATACTGTATTTTACAGTTTTTTCAAAATTACAGTGAGAAAACTTTGTGACGGGCGGATTGGCGAAGGTTTTCACCGTAGCCGCCAGTCCCCGCAAATCACTTCCGGAGTGTCAGGCTGACGATGTCGATCTCGAAGAGCCGGTGCCAGGGGAAGGCGATGTCGAAGAGGATGTCACGGGTGACCGGGTACCGCTTCGCCAGGCTCTCCATCTCCTCCAGGACGGTGGCTTTCACACTTTTCTCCTTGTCCTTCAGGTTGTACTTGAAGGGTACCTGGTTGCTCTCCTCCAGCTGCCGGGTCACCACCCGCCGGGCGTTGGACTGGTAGTACCAGTCGTCCAGGATGCGTTCTTGCAGGAGCACCGTCCGGTTGGCGGGGCTGATGCGGTCCGCCAGCATGCCCTGGGCGATGGCGAAGCCCACCGCGTTGTCCGCCGTGTTCCAGCCGTTGTAGGCCGCCAGGCGGTCCGTATAGTTACGGAGGGACAGCTCGTGCATGAGGCCGTTGTCGCCGCCGTTGGAGTAGGCGATGTCCGCCAGGGTCACGGTCTTGCCGCTGTCCAGCAGCTCGCCGATCCGGTAGATGTACCGCCGGTTGGCGGGAGAGGCGAAGTACTGGTTGGACAGGTCGGTGGAGTCACGCATCTCGCCATCCGCCGGGCTGTTCACCGCCAGGATGATGTCCGCGGCCTCCGGGGACTGGACGATGGTGCCGCCGGCCGCCAGCACCTGCTGGGGCACCGACTGGCCCAGGGGCAGGTCGGAGTATTGGGGCACTGTCTCGGAGCCCGGTCCTTCCGGGTAGAGCTGGTAGACTTTCGGCATGGTGCCGCTCATCTCGTTGGCCGCCCGGGTCAGGAGCAGCAGTCCCAGCTGGTCCACGCCGGGGAGAATCTGGAAAGTGTCATCCCCGGTGCCGCCGTTCTCCAGGGCGATCTGCCGTGCTTCCATGTGGGTGTGGGACAGGGGGGCGTTGTCGTCCTTGCCGATGGCGAAGTAGTCGAAACGGCCCGTCCGGCCCAGCATGGCCAGGCGGTGGTTCACCCGGAGGTTCTTGTCCCGGCGTTCCAGCCAGTCCTTCAGGTTGGCTTTCACCATGTTCCGCTCCAGGGCGTTCTTCACGTATTTGTCCAGCACCGTGTCCAGGTCCATGTCGGACTTGTCGGAGAGCTGGGAGTACCGGAAGATGGCGGGACCCACTTTGGAGTAGTAGTCCGGCTCCATGTCGCCGTAGCTCTCCCTGGGGGTACGCATCAGGGTGGAGAAGGCGTAGAAGCGGATGCCGCTGTCCAGCCGCAGGTCTTTCAGCCGCTGCACCCGGGCGTCCAGCTGTGCCTGGGTGAAGTGGTGGGTGCGGGAGGGCACCAGACCGCCGTAGATCAGCGTGTCGGTGGAGATCACCGCAGCCTGCACTTTCTCGGCCCGGTGCTCCAGCCACTGCCAGATGGCCTCCACGTTGGCGGGATGCTCCCGGCTGGCCAGGTATTTCGCCGGCGGGGTGTAGATGCGGTAGCCCGCGGCCTCCATCACCTTCACCGGGAACTCGTAGCAGACGGGCCGGTCGTCCAGGGGGATATAGATCATCCCGGGACGGCTGTCCGCATGGCAGGTGGCCCCCAGCAGGGTCACCAGGCAGACCGCCAGCAGCAGGAGCCGCCGTCCGCAAAGCCGCAGCAGTGCGGCGGAAGCAGTCCCGATTCCGGCAATCAGCGCAGCCGGTGCGGCCTGTCCGCGGTTTCTGCCCCGGTGGTTGCCGCATCCGTCCATGTCTCCTGCTTCCCGGTTTCCAAAACCGTCTTTCCCATATGCGATTGTCTTTTTCTCACGTATATCATCGATAGAAATCATGTCAGACACCTTGTTCCTTTTCTTGCGCTACTGCTAATTATATATCAGATAGGGGGTAATGAAAAGGTTGGCCCGGGTGAAGTTTTTGAGAAGTGTTCTTGACAGCAGTTTTTTAAGTGTTATAATCTACTTATATAATCGAAAATCACAAAAGTGATGCGAAGGAAAAGATTATGAACCCTGCTTTACAGAAAATGCCGCGTTTGCTGAGAGCGGCAGAGAAAGATCATCGTCAGACCACCTTCAAACTGCCTGGTGAACAGATGGCGCCATCCCAGTAATCAGAGCCGCGCGGCTGCGTTAAAAGCTACCGAGTGGACCGTGACGTTGTGCGTCAGGGTCAATAAGGGTGGAACCGCGATCAACCTCGTCCCTATATGTGTAGGGAACGGGGATTTTTTATTTTAGGAGGAAAGAAAAATGGCTGATGTAAAAGTAACGTTGAAAGACGGCAGTGTGAAAGAAGTACCTGCCGGAAGCACTTTCTTGGAAATTGCCAAAGGGCTGAACCAGAAACTGGGCAAACAGGCTCTTCTGGCTGTAGCGAACGGTAAAAACAGAGATCTGAGCGATAAACTGGAAGAGGACGCAACGGTAGAGTTCGTGCTGCCCGATTCCCCGGAAGGCCTCCATGCCATCCGTCATACCGCATCCCACATCATGGCGCAGGCTATCCAGCATCTGTTCCCCGATGTGAAATTCGCAATCGGACCGGCAATCGACACCGGTTTCTACTATGACCTGGACAGCGAGCACGTATTCACTCCCGATGACCTGCGTGACATCGAGAAGGAGATGGCCCGCATCGTGAAACAGAACATCCCCCTGGTACGCAGTGAAGTTCCCCGCGCCGAGGCCCTGAAACGCTTCGCCGCAGCCGACGAGAAATACAAAGTCGAGCTGATCAACGACCTGCCGGAAGACGCTGTCATCAGCCTCTACACCCAGGGCGACTTCACCGACCTGTGCGCAGGCCCCCATTGCCCCTCCACCGGCCGTGTGAAAGCATTCAAACTGATGAGCATCGCAGGCGCTTACTGGCGCGGCGACGAGAAGAACAAGATGCTGCAGCGTATCTATGGCACCGCCTTCGCAAGCAAGGAGGAGCTGGACAAATACCTGCACATGCTGGAAGAGGCCGCCAAGCGCGACCACCGCAAACTGGGCAAGGAGCTGGACCTGTTCAGCATGCATGACGAGGGCCCGGGCTTCCCGTTCTTCCATCCCAACGGCATGATCCTCCGCAACAACCTGCTGGAATACTGGCACCAGGTTCACCGCCGCTACGGCTACGAGGAGATCATGACCCCCATGATCATGAACCGTGCCCTGTGGGTACGCAGCGGTCACTGGGACCATTACCGCGAGAACATGTACTTCACCCAGATCGACGGTGAGGACTACGCTATCAAACCGATGAACTGCCCCGGCGGCATGATGGTCTACAAGACCCATCCCCATTCCTACCGCGAACTGCCCCTGCGCTACGGCGAACTGGGCCTGGTTCACCGTCACGAGCTGAGCGGCGCTCTCCACGGCCTGTTCCGTGTACGCTGCTTCACCCAGGACGATGCCCATATCTTCATGATGCCCAGCCAGATTCGCGACGAGATCACCAACGTGATCAAACTGTTTGACGAGGTGTACAAGACCTTCGGCCTGAAATACCATGCCGAGCTGTCCACCCGTCCGGAAGACTCCCTGGGCGACGACGAGACCTGGGAGATCGCAACCAACGGCCTGCGTGACGCGCTGGAAGCCGTAGGTCTGGACTACATCGTCAACGAAGGCGACGGCGCCTTCTACGGCCCGAAGATCGACTTCCATCTGGAAGACTCCATCGGCCGTACCTGGCAGTGCGGCACCGTCCAGCTGGACATGCTGCTGCCTGAGAAATTCGAACTGGAATACACCGGTGAGGACGGACAGAAACACCGCCCCGTCATGATCCACCGCGTGGTATACGGCTCCATCGAGCGTTTCATCGGCATCCTGATCGAGCACTATGCAGGCGCGTTCCCCGCATGGCTGGCTCCCAACCAGGTGCGCGTGATGCCCATCACCGACAAACAGCGCGAATATGCGCAGGAAGTCAACGACAAGCTGGAGAAGCTGGGCTTCCGCACCAAACTGGACGACCGCAACGAGAAGATTGGCTACAAGATCCGCGAAGCGCAGATGCAGAAAGTTCCCTTCATGCTGGTTATCGGCGAGAAGGAAGCCGAAGCCGGCACCGTGGCAGTACGCCAGAGAGGCCAGGGCGACCTGGGCGCCATGCCGCTGGACGAGTTCATCGCCAAACTGCAGCATGACGTGGACAACAAAGTGCAGTAAGACCGCCTGACAGGTCCGCCATCACGGCGACCTGGGAAGAGGTCCGGAGCGCATTGTCCGGTACATACAACTGAAATGATCCGGCGCCTGCGGAAGCGGGGCCGGAACCATAGAGAGGAGGCAGTCCTTCGGGGCTGTCTCCTTTTT
>CALAZX010000191.1 GCA_937926555.1 uncultured Negativicutes bacterium
AGGAACTCAACCGCAAAAAGAACCAATAACAACAGAACAGCAGAAACCTATAGGGTCATCTCACGGGGGCTCAGCTCCAGGTTCTCCAGCCATTCCGGCAGCTGCTCGAAGGCCTCCAGGCTCTGGGTCAGCTGCGGGTCGCGGTAGGTGGACAGGTAGAGGCAGCCGTCCCGGTCGAAGAGGGCGTTGGCGCCGTAAGCGCCGCCCTGTACACGGATACGGGTCCACAGGTACTCATAGCGCAGGATGGTGGCCAGCACCAGCATGCTGCCGTGGTAGGTGTGCCCATGCTTGCGGTAGCTGCCGCCGGCGGTGACATACTGCACCTTGCCCGGGGTGGCGATGGCCTCGTTGCTCTCCCCCGCCTCCAGCTCGATCACAGGTTTTCCCGCCACGGGGCTCTCCGGCAGCAGGTCGGCGAATTCCAGCGCCATCTTGCGGACGGTCTCCCGGTCCTCACGGTCACAGCTGTAGGACAGCAGGTAGTCCGTCTTCTGGAAGAGGATGCGGGTCAGGGACGCCAGCTCCTCCAGCAGTCCGTCCGCACGCTCCTCGAAATGCTCCACCAGGTCCTTGAGGAACTCATAATAGGTGAAGTAGTCCTGCTCGCTCACCCGGTTCTTGGCGGAGAAGTAGGAGCCCAGACGGGCCAGGGCGATGGACTGGCCTTTGCTGAAGAAGGTGTTGTCCCAGTCGGTCTTCACCTGCTCCAGCAGCTCGAAGAGCCGCGCCTTGTCGGTGAAATGAGTGTGCAGGGTCATGGCACGGAGCAGCTTGAACAGCTCCGGCAGTTTCTCCGTCAGGGCCTTGGCGCGGACCAGGAAACGGATGCTGTAGTCATCGCTGCCCTCCTTGCCCATGGGGGTCATCTGCAGGGAGACGCCGCCGGTGTACATGTTGGCGTACTTGGACATGTCCGCGTAGCTGTACTCGTCTGTATCCAGCTTGCCCAGCAGGTCGCTGAGCAGGTTGCAGTAGACCAGTCTCTCCGGCTGGAGGCCGGACAGGTCGAAATACCAGTTCAGGTAGGTGATCCGGTTGGTGGGCAGGTCCTGGTACAGGAGACGGCCGCCGCCAACCTGCTCCTCCTCCACGGTGAGCACCTCGGTCTGCCGGCGGATGTCGCTCCGCTCCAGCAGCGGGATGGTGGCCAGGGCCTCGGGGCTGTCCGGTGCGGCCTGCCGGCGGTGCAGCTCGGCGCACTCGGCGGCGAAACCTTCCAGCTCAGCCTCGGTGAAGCCTTTCTTCACCTCGGCCAGCTCGGCCTCCAGCTCTTTCTGGAGACGCTCCTCTTTGCCCGGTTCCGGGGAGAGGGTCAGCAGCACCCGGTGGGTGTTGGCCAGCAAGCAGTTCTCGATGAGCTGCTCGTAGTAGCGGGTCTTCACGGCGGCCCGCAGCTCTTTCAGCAGGTCCTCGTACTCCAGGCAGCGGACGGGGTCCATGTCATAGATCCAGCCGTCCATCAGGCCCAGGCCGTAGATCAGTCCTTTGGGATAGGAGCCGTAGTCCCCCTCCCGGAGCTTGAACTCGGCGCTGTTCAGCGCAGCCTCCAGCAGCTCCTTGTCGATACCCTCCCGGGTGATCTTCTGCAGGTTGCGGTACACAGCGGAGATGAACCGGTCTCTGGCTTCCGGCTCGCTGCCGCTGGCCCGGATGGAGAAGATGTTCTGCAGCATGCTGCCGCTGAAGGATCCGGAGATATCCTTGGCGAACCCTTCGTCCAGCAGTGCCCGGCGCAGCGGGGAGGATTCGGATTCAAGCAGCACGGCCTCCAGCATCCGCAGGGCCATGGCCTGTTTCAGGTTCCGGGAGTCGTTGGACACGATCTGCAGCTCGTGGTAGGTCTTGCCGGCCACGGCGTCCCCCTCCGGCACGGGATAGGTGCCGGTGAACTCTTTCGTCTTCTCGAAGGGAGCCTGCCGCGGGATGGAGGAATCCACCTTGCCGGTACGCTCGAAATCCTTCAGATAGCCGTCCAGGAACGCCAGGGTCTCCTCGATGTCCATGTCGCCGTAGAGGTAGATATAGGAGTTCTCCGGGCTGTAGAAAGTCCGGTGGAAGTCCTCGAAAGCCTCCTGGGTCAGCTGGGGCACAGCCTCGGGCAGGCCGCCGGACTCGTACTGGTAGGTGTTGTCCGGGAACAGCTCTTTCTTGCCGTAGTACTCCAGGTAGGAGTCCGGCGCGGAGTAGACGCCCTTCATCTCGTTGTAGACCACGCCGTTATAGGTCAGCGGGTCGGAAGCCTTCTCCAGCTCATAATGCCAGCCCTCCTGCTTGAGGGCGTATTTGTTGGTATAGATCAGCGGATAGAACACCGCGTCCAGATAGACATCCATCAAGTTGCGGAAATCCTTGTCGTTGCGGCTTGCCACCGGATAGACAGTCTTGTCCGGATAGGTCATGGCATTGAGGAAGGTGTTCAGGGAGCCCTTCACCAGCTCCACGAAAGGCTCTTTCAGGGGATATTTCCGGGAACCGCACAGGGTGGAGTGCTCCAGGATATGGGCCACGCCGGTGTCGTCGGAGGGCGGGGTCCGGAAGCCGATGGAGAAGACTTTGTTGTCGTCATCGTTGGCCAGGTAGACCAGACGGGCGCCGCTCTTCTCGTGCTCCAGCTCGTAGACCTGGGACTGGACCTCCTTCACGAAGGTAGATTTCTTCACGGTGAAACCGTGGCAGGATGTATGTGAATTCAATATATCAGAATGCAAGACAAACAGCTCCTTTACAAAATTTTCCTTGGATACATCCTCCATTTTAGCACAAATTCGGCTTTTTGTGGTACAGAATGCGTCCCGTTCCCGGGGATATTCTGTGAAACCCCGGTGACAACTTCCGCCTCCCCCACGGAAACGCGCCAAGGGAAACGCACAAAAAAGGGAGGAAGCGTCTCCGCCCCTCCCTGTGTTCTCTTTCACGTATGTTCTTTCTTCAGATCCAGTCTTCAGATTCAGACTTCAGATTCTGTCCTCAGATCCAGTCTTCCGGGATATCCAGCAGGTAGGCCGTCCCCGGAGTCACTTCCGTGCCGCCGGGGGTGAGGATGTTCCAGTCGGTCATGTCCGCCAGGCTGTATTCCCCCTCGTCCCCCTCATGGAGGCCCGGGATGTCGTAAGGCTCCTGCTGCAGACGCAGCCGCAGCCGGTCGCCGTCAATTCCCAGCAGTCCGAACCAGATATGCTCCCGGGTATCCCCGTCGTGATCCTCCGGGAACACCACGCCGCCCTTGGTCTCCAGGCCCATCTTCAGGGCGATCTCATAGCCCGCCGCTTCCGGCAGCGCCGCGATCCGCCGCACATAATCGAAACGCTCCGCCG
>CALAZX010000192.1 GCA_937926555.1 uncultured Negativicutes bacterium
GTCCCGGTGGACGATGCCGTGACTGTGCAGGAATTCCAGGACGCCGCAGAGAGAGACAGCCATCCTGAGGAGCTCCTCCTCCGGTATGGCACCGTGCATCTCCCTGTATTCCCGGAGAGTCTGTCCCTCCACCCGTTCCTCCACGACGCAGGTCTCTCCGTCGCCGCAGGCCACAAAACGGATTTCCGGCAGACACCGGTGCTTCAGCCGCTGAAGTTCCGGGTAGACCCGGTTCTCATAGGGCAGAATCTTGCGAATGAAGATGTTCGACTCCCCATCCATCACCAGTTCTGTCCTCCGGCCATCCAGCTCTTTCAGTACGGAGACCACGGTATAGTTTCTTTTGATGAATTCCGCCGCTTCAGACATGCCGTAACCTCCTGTTTATGATATAGTTATTATAGCATATATCAAATTTTTCAAGAAAGGAATCCGGATCCGTCCATGCCAGTAAAAACCGAGAAAGATACGGAAATCCTGCTGTCGGAGCTGACAAGAACCTCCTCCCTGCAGCAGTTCAACAGAAAAAACGATACCCATCTCTCACACCCGGACCCCATAGCCTATCTCCTGGACATCGCATCGGCCAGGGGGATCAGGAAGGCGGCGGTCATCAAGAATTCGCTGATTGAGCGGACCTATGCCTATCATCTGATGAACGGCAGCAAAAACCCCGGCCGAGACCATCTGATTGCCTTCTGCCGCGCGGGGGAGCTTGTCCTGGGGGAAACCCAGAACGTGCTGAAATACGCCTGCCAGCGGCAGCTCTATGCCAGAGACCGGCGGGATGCGGCCGTGATCTTCGGCATCAGCAACCATTACACAGTATGCCGGATCAATCTCCTGCTGGAGGAGCTGGAGCTGCCCCCTCTGATCACCTGACCCGCTGACGCCTTTATACCGGTAGTAATACCTCTATCCGGATATTCAGTCCCGCCCCACCTGTCTTTATCCGCAACGCTGTCACAACCCGGCAGCGTTTTTTGTTGTCTTTTCCCAACAAAAAAAGACTTCCACGCAAGGTGAAAGTCTTTCGTTTGTGGCGGAGTGGCCGAGATTCGAACTCGGGCGAG
>CALAZX010000193.1 GCA_937926555.1 uncultured Negativicutes bacterium
TGCCGCCCTTGGCGTCGATGGAAGCGCCGCCGATGTTGGTGTACAGGCCGTTGGCGTCTACTTTCAGGTCGATGTCGTTATTGAGGACAATCTTGGCCGCGCCTGCCTTACCACCCATATTGCCGGAGGCGTAGATGGCGGAAGCACCATAGTAGCCGTAGCCGCCGTCATTGGCGTCCACAGCCCAGCCGGTACCGTTGTTCATCTTCACCTTGCCGTTCATGGTGACGGTGGACTTGCCGATGGCGTAGATGCCCAGCGCGTAGCCCTGGCCTACGGAGGTGATCTCGGTGTCGCCGTTCACGGTGACACTGCCGTCCTCATTCATGCCAGCCAGATGGATGCCCTCGGCACGGGCGCCGGTGCCCCGGTTGTCCAGGATCAGCTTGTCAGCGGTGATCTCGACGTTCTTGCCCTCTTCCTCACTGATCAAGCTGGTGGCGCTGGTGCGGCCTTCCTGGTTCATAGTCAAGGTGTGGCCTGCGGCGTTGATCTTCACGTTTTTCTGCGCGGCCACCACATTGGCGCTGTCCTTCGCGGTCAGGGTGGTGTCCTCACCGAAGGTGTAGACGCCGTCAGCCAGGATGCCGGCCTTCTCGAAGGTCTTCTGACTGGGATCAGCATCCGGATCGATGTTGCCGGTGATGGGCACATTGTGCCAGTCAGGCAGCGGAGGCTCGGGAGCCGCGATGTGCTGGCCCTGGCCATCCTCGCTCTTGAAAGTGATGTCGCCCAGTTTCATGCTGGCGGAGGGATTGGTCAGGCTCTCCACAATCTCGGCCTTGCCGGTGAGATCGCTGCCGCCGCTGGTGGCCGCCAGATAGTAGATCTTGTTGGCCAGCGCATTCAGCACCTTGTTCACGGTGTCGGTATCGGAGAGGGTGATGTTCTCGCTGTCCGTCATGGCGGTGATGACAGAGCCAGGCGTTGCCGCCGCGATTTTCACGTCACCGCCGGTAATGGTGGTGGGAGTGTCCTCGTCATGGTCATACTGCACGGCGATATAGCCGCTATATTTCTCAATCTCTACCGGGCGCTCGTCTTTCGGCGCGATAATGCCCGCATGTGCCTCATCGGTACCACCGGTGACCTTCGTCACTCTGATAGACGGTGCCGAAGCGGTGACATTGGACAGACTGCCGGTAGTCCAGGAGCCGCCGTTCTGCAGGGTCAGGTTGAGAGCCCCGGAGGCTTTCACGCCGATCAGGCTGGCGCCGGTCCAGTTGGACCGTTCATCCAGCAGGGCCACATTGACCTCGCCGCCGCCAAAGTAGGGATCCACATGGATGTCGCCCATGATGGAGGTGGTGGTGGGAGTGATGCCTGCCGCGGAATCCGCTATGCCCACATTGACGATGCCGTCATGGGCATACAGTGCCAGACTGTCGCTGGATGTGTCCCCTTCCGTCTCGATGGTGCCGCCGCTGATGGTGACCACAGCGTCTCTCTTCTTGGCGCTGACAGCTTTGCCTTTCACGCCGGAGATCTCCACCGGTCCCTTCACGATGACGCTGGAACCTTCCGCATTGGCGGCGATGCCGGAGACATCATCCGCGGTGCGGGCGCCCTGGGCTGTGACGCTTTCAATGGTCAGCGGGCCGTCCACGACGATTTTCGCGTTCTTGCCCGCGGTGACCAGACCGTTGGCGCTCATGCCGGCGGTGCGGTAGGCTTCGGCCGCCGCGGCTTTCACCTTGTCGGCGCTGTCCTTGAAGAGGGTCTCGATGCCGCCGATGCTCTGCTCGAGCGCCGCGCGCGCATCGGCGAG
>CALAZX010000194.1 GCA_937926555.1 uncultured Negativicutes bacterium
AAGTTGAGCAGCTGAAAGCGGAGAACCGTCAGATCAAAGAGATGCTGATGAAAGCGCTGAGCAAGAAATAAGCGAACCCCGGTCCGCCGGTATTTCCGGTCCGTGCGGACTTGACTGGCAAGTTCATACCTCTTCAGTGGGAAGCATGGCAGGGATGCACGTCTCTGCCGTGCTTTCCTCTTTTCAGAGGCAAGATTTTCCGTTATAATAAGCATAGGTTTGAACTATGGATTGAACGACGTGTATGTGAGAATGTGGAGGGTCTCCCGAAAACAGAAGCCGATTCTGCTTTGGGAGGCCCTTTTCTGTCAAGTGGCAGCGCAAGGAGGAAGAGCATGGATTTGATGAGACAGTGCCAGAAATGGCATGAGGAGAACAGGCATCAGAAGATTGTGGACGCCATCGAGGCGGTTCCCGAGGAGGAGCGCACCCCGGATATGAACATGGAGCTGGCCCGGGCCTTGAACAATCTGGCGGTTCCCGAGCTGCCGGAGGGGCGGGCCATGCTGAAGCGGTCCATCCGTCTGCTGGAGGCTTACGAGGAAGAGATGGGGGAGGATTTCTCCTGGAATTTCCGGCTGGGTTACGCCTACTATTATCTGGATATGGAAGGCCCGGCCATGCGGTATCTGGAGAAAGCCCTGGAGCTGCATCCCGGAGACAGCCCCCTGGTGAACAGCCGGGAGGAGACCAAAGAGCTGATTGATGACTGCCTGGACCGGCTGAAACTGCCGCGGTTCCGGGAGAATTTCCGGAAAAGGACGGCAAAGGCCTGGAAAGAGTTCGCGGCCCGGGAGAAGGATCTCCGTACCTTGGTGGACAGCGGTCTAGAGAAACCGGTTGGCGGAGAGTCGGCGGAATATCCTCACGGGCAGGAACTGGTGGACCGTCTCAACGCCATCCTGGGACTGGCTTTCGATGAGCCGGCTTTCGAGGTGTGCGCCGCCAGAGGGACGTATCAAGTGGTCTTCACCGGGTTCGGAGGGACGGAGGAGCTGCTGCAGCTGGATTATTTCCTGCGCCAGGCGCCAGCGGAAGTCACGGAGAAGTGGTGTTTCCAGATCGGCAGGGAGGCGATGGACGAGATTGCTTTCGTGTTTGACGGAGGTCGCCTGGAGGCGGAGGATGTTCAGGTGCGGGTGGTGAATCTGGAGAACGGACAGGCGGGACTGACCCTGTACTGCGGCAAACTGGCGTCCATGATGGAGGAGGACGAGGACCGGTGCTACTGGGCCCTTTCCTCCATGCTGGACCTGGTGCTGGGCCAGATGCCCGCACAACGGCTGGTGGGCTACTTGGATGTGGAGAAGAAGCCGCTGGAGGATACGGGACTGCACCTGCCTGACCTGCGGGACACGCTGGTCTCCCTGGGATACTCCCTGGACGCCGACCCGAAACTGCTGCTGGCTGTAACCCGAATAGCTTTCCAGCAGCCGGCGGAGACGCCCGGCGAGGAATGGCGGGATGACGTGGT
>CALAZX010000195.1 GCA_937926555.1 uncultured Negativicutes bacterium
CCCCCGCCGTGTTCCCGTGTCCCGGGAAATGCTTGTAAGAGTAGAGTAGCCCTTTTGAGCGGAGTCCCTCCGCCACTTCCCGGGCCATGGCCGTCACCAGCTGCGGGTCGGACCCGAAAGCCCGGCGGCGCACCACAGTGTTCTGCGGGTTGGTGAGGACGTCCGCATCCGGGGCGAAATCCACGTTGAACCCCAGATCCGCCAGATAGCTGCCGATGGTCACCCCCGCCTGACGGGCCCGGACTGTGTCGCTGCTGCCGCCCACTGCCGCCATGTCCCCGGTAAGGGGGACGCCGAAGGTGCCGGCGTTGCCGATCCGCGCCACGGTGCCGCCCTCCTCGTCCACACAGAGGAAAAGAGGGACACCGCTGCGTTCTCTACCGTAGGCGGCGACATTCTTCAGCATGGTCCGGGTCTGCCCCGGATTCCGGAGGTTGCCGCCCATGTAGATGAAGCCGCCCACGGGAGTCCTGTCAAGGGCCTCCTTGGTGGCAGATCCCGCGGCGGTGACAGTGCTGACGCCGTCCACCAGGGCTTCCGGGGTGATGATGAAGAGCTGTGCCACCTTCTCCTCATCCGTCATGGAGGCCAGTTTCTCCCGGACCGCCCCGTCCAGCTTCTTCTCCCGGCGTTGCTCCGCCGTCAGATTGTCCTCGCCCGCTGCCGCCGTGGATGCTTTGTCCGCGGGGACAGCGCTCTCCGTGACAGACTTCCAGTCACACCCCAGTGCCGTCCGGACCGAAGGGAAGCTGAACGCTCCCCCGGCTACCGCCAGCAGCACTGCCATCGTATACACAACATGTCTCAATCTCATCATTTTCCGCACTCCTCAACCGGCCTCCGTGAAGGCCTGTTTCTCATATGTCTGTATTATAGCTTTTTCCCGCCAATCCGTCTATTCCCAACCGCCGTCCGCCGTGCTACAATGACACTAAGCGCGGCGCGCCGCCTTTCCGGACGGACGCCGCACGCATCCCGTTATCTGACATCCCCTGCCGGAAAGCGGCGGAATCCACGGGCTCCGCTGGAAGAAGCGGAGTCCGGCAGTATTTGACGATACGGATCCAACTTACAGGAAGTGATATTTTGCGACAGAATCATTCATTGGCCGCCTCGGTGCTCCTCACCAGCGCCTCCTTCGCCGGCTACAACATCGGCTCTGGCTTCGCCACGGGAATCGAGGGACAGCAGTTCTTCGCCGTCTGGGGCGCCCGGGACGGGTTCGCCGGCCTGCTCCTGGCCATGGTGGTGGCCGCCGCCGTGCTGGCCGCCGTCTATCTGGCGGGATTCCGGGAAAGGAACAACGGCTCCCGGGACGCCTACGCCTATTTCTTCGGCCCCCGGCTGGGGCGGATTTTCAACTGGTACATCTACCTAAGCATCATCCTGGTAATCTTCACCCTCACCAGCGGGGCCGGGGCCACCGTCCATCAGCATCTGGGCCTGCCTGAGATCGCGGGCACCGGACTCATCGGCGTCCTCTGCATCGCCGCGGCCCTGGCGGGGCTGACGAAACTCATGCGGATCCTTGGCTCTCTAGGCACCTTCATCGTGCTCTTCGTCCTGGGCTGCGGCATCTACGTGTTCCTCACCGCGGGCAACGGTCCCGTGGAGGGGGCCGCCAATGCCGCCCGCTATGTGGCGGACGGGAAGATCCTCCCCGCCAACATCGGCGGTCTGAAGGATCCCTGGAGCAGCGCCCTGGCCTCTGCCGGTCTGCTGATAAACTCCGGCTTCCCCTGGGCCCTGGCCACCGGCGCCCTCTGCCGCAGCCGGAAGGAGGCGGTGCTCTCCGGCATCTTCTCCGCGGTCTTCTACTACGGCGCCAAGTCCATCGTGGTCTACCTGAACCTGGTGGACATGGATTTCATCGCCGCCTCGGAAGTGCCGATCCTGGCGGTGATCCAGCACTATCTGCCACAGCTGGCCCCGGTCTACTCCGTCCTCATCCTCCTGGCCATCTTCTCCACCGTGTCGGGAAGGCTCTTCCTGGTGGCGGACCGTTTCGGACAGGGCAGCCGCGCCCGCAGCCTGGTGATCAGCCTCGCACTGATTGTGGCGGCCTCCCTCATCGGCTCCGCCGTGTCCTTCAGCCTCATCTCCAACCTGCTGTTCTCCTTCAACGGAGCGGTGGGCATCATCATCTGCGCCGCCGTGGCCAGACGGGCACTGTTCCCGGAAGCATAAAAAAAGACCGCCGGTGATGGTGGTCTTTTTCTTTTCTCCGTACTGTTTTCCGGCAAATAAGGATTATGGCAAAATGACTTATCCAGTGTCACACGGGACCTATCCAGTTATAGGATCACAACTCGTACTGGGTTTTCACCAGCTCCCAGATTCCCGCTTTCTTCAAATCCTTCACCGGAGCCCGGAAAGTGGCTGTGCAGGTGCCGGGAGCGCGGCCGATCTCCAGTCCGCCGGTGATGGTGAGCCTGTTCATCACCCGGGGGACCGTCGTGCCGAGAAGTTTGGCGGCCCGTTCCATGGCACAGCTGATGGCACCATTCAGGTTGGCGCCAGTCCCAACAAAGGATACCGGAGCCGTCTCCTCCAGCGGAATATCCCACTTGGCCGCCTCCTGCTCCGCCAGTTTCCGCTCTTCCGCAGTGAGCGGTTTTGCCAGATAGGGGAGATCCTCCTCTACAGGCAGCAGCACCGGTCCATCCAGTTCCACACCCTTCAGGACAGAAACCTGCAACACAGCCACGCCGGACACATCGCAGGTATGACCCGCGATCTCACCGTTCCCCTGCATGGCGTGCATGTCGCCCAGATAGACACCGCCGCCGGGGATACGTACCGGACAGATGACCACCGCACCGACACGGACACGGTTGATATCCATATGGCCGTCGGTCAAATCGGTTACCTACTCCTCCGTAATGGCATACTGATGAGGAGCGCCGATGAGGAACTGGCCAAAGTCCCGCGCATTGTGGGAATCCGGAGTCTCCCGGGCGGGAGTTGTCCCCAACTGCCCCAGGAAAGGCCGCAGCCGAGATACCATACCGGTCATATCATGGAGTGCCAGTGTCACCACCGGATTCTGGATACTGTTATCAGGTGTCCGCATGAACTCGCGGCCTTCCTTGGCTACTTTCTCCGCTTCTTTGCGGTCCAATGTCACACCAATCTTATACTCCGGATCGAAAGCGATGGTGTAGCCGCTGGTGAACTCGAAAGAAGCCGCCGATGCGCCACAAGCATCGCAACGGATCGCATCCTGCCCGATTCCTTCGATATGGGTGGATTCATTCACCTTGCCGCACTGTGGGCACTTCGCCGCTACGAAAGGATCTCCCAGGCAACGGTCGGCCAGTACCCGGTCATTGCCGGAAGCCGTTCCTTTGGACGTGACTTTTACCGAGACGATTTTGATGGCGATGGCGTCCCCGACTTCCGCTCCTTCCACCAGCACAGGGCGGGTGACCTCATGTCCGCCCCGGATAGCCGGTGTCAGCATCGGCCCCCAGCAACCCGCGGCTGTATTGGCCACAATGAAACCGCCGTCTTTCACCGTGCCGGCCTTCGGAACATCCGGTCCCAAAATCCCGTTAGTGAACTCATTGACAAAAATTGTCTGCAATGCCATAGTGATTTTCTCCATTTCTCCATAAAATGATTTACACGTTTCATATCCGGAAGATTCATATTTTCCCAATCTTCATTATTAATTATACCACATCAGGAGAAAAGGAAAGCCAAAACAGCGGACTCCATCTGTCGGAGTCCGCTGTTTCTCTTGTAAAGTTATTTTGTCACTGTGCCGGATTGCCCGGGAAATTCCATCGCCTCAATCCCTTATTACAGGGCGGCCACTTCTTTGTCCACAGCGTACATGGCTGCCTGGTTGCCGTGAGCGAAGGTGAATTTGTCGATGATGCTCTCGGTCAGGTCCTCCTCCTCGATCTGCTCTGCGATGTAGGAGTGCAGGAAGATCTCGGTGGCGTAGTCGTCGTTCTTCTTGGCCACGTCATGCAGTTTGTAGATGCTGGCGGTGACTTTCTGCTCGTGAGCGTAAACCAGTTTCGCGATTTCCAGCGGGTCTTTCTCCGCGAGCTCAACCACTTTGATGTCTTTCAGTTTCACGGGGATGTTCCGTTTCTGCATGAATTTGATGAAGTCCTGGGCATGGGCCAGCTCTTCCATGTAGTGCTTGCTCAGCCATGCGGAATAACCTTTGTAGTTCTCCTCCTCCATCACCAGGGACAGGGCCAGATACAGGTATCCGGAATACATCTCGAGATTAATCTGTTCGTTCATTGCTTCTGCTACTGCGCTATTTACCATGGTACATACCTCCTGAACTTTCTTTTCTCTTGTCCGGGACACATGCCCGGATTTATACCTATATTGTATAGTTTATTACATACAATGTCAATGCGGTATGCTATTAAATAGTTATTATCCGGCAATACGAAAAAAGTGACTCCCGACTCACCCGTGAAATACCGGGTGTCCATAACAAGTGAACCCGGAAACCGCCTTCCCGAAAGGGATTTGTGCCTGATTTGAATCTTGACAGTGGGCAAATCGGTACGCATACTATAATTATCAAAACTCAACCATTCCTATATGAATTTGTCATTTCACTTCGGAGGTGGATCATGAAAAAATTATTATCTTTCGGCTTCATGCTTCTGGCGTTACTGTCCATGGTAGGTTGCGGCAGCGGCAGTCTTTCCGGAAAAAGTATTTTCACGGAACCGGGGCTGGCCGCCAAGGCGATCTCGGAGCTGCAGGAAAAACCGGGTCTGAAAGACAAGGACATCCAGATTTTCCATAATGTCATCATCACCGAGCAGGAAGGCCTGGGGAATTACATCGACATCAACATCCTGGTTCCCGACTCCAAGGACAAAGTAGACAACTACCAGTACAAGAACGGCAAATGGAGCGACCCGGCACCGGTCCAGATCACAGGAGACGGGGACATGAAAGATAACGTGATGCCGCTGTCCAGCATTGATTTCAGCAAAATCCCGGAGATCTACAGATCCGCCGAGGAGAAGGCGAAATCCATCGAGAAAGGCAAAGTGGACAAAACCCTCACCTACATCTACTACATTGACGAGCGGGCCTACAAAGCGATGATCAAAATCGAAGGCGCCAGAGAATCCTATACCGCCATGTATGATGCCAAGGGCAAACTGCTGGAAATGAAGAAAGACTGACCGCCGGATCAGGACAGGCTGAGGTAAAGGCCCTGTCACTAGCGGCAAAAATGAAAAAACCTAAAGTATAAAAAGAGAAGACTGGCCGCCTCGCGCCTGAAACGCGGGATGACCAGTCTTTTTTTGTGTCGATTTCCGATATTTTCACGTAATCCTTTCGGTCCCGTATTTTGAATGTGCCTGATTCCGGGCAATAAAAAACGAGTCCCGAATAATTCGGAACTCGCATATTACCTATGGTGGAGACGAGGAGGATCGAACTCCTGACCTCTTGAATGCCATTCAAGCGCTCTCCCAGCTGAGCTACGCCCCCGCAGTGCTTACAGGGGATATTATACAGGATTGGGGCCGCGCTGTCAACCGTATTCCGCTTTTTTCCCGCGGAGAGAGGAAATCCCTCTCCCGGCGGTTCCGGACCGGACTTCGGCCCGGGTTCACGGCTTGCCTTGCCGGCATGGTATCCTCCGCTGCTCCTCACCTGCTCTCCCTTCCGTGGATCAGTCATCCAGCAGCTTGTAGCCCGCCTCGGTGATGACTTTGCCGAAATCCTCCCAGGAGATGTCGCCGGCGCTTTCCACAGTGGCCGTCTTGGCCTCCAGGTCCACTTCCGCCTTCTCCACGCCGGGCATCTTGCTCAGCGCCTCCTCCACGTGTTTCTTGCACATCACGCACATCATGCCGTCCACTTTCAGTACCGTCTTTTTCATCGCTTCGCGCTCCTCTCTTTCCAGCCCGGGCTTCTGCCTCGGGGCTTCCACTATGGTCACCGGAACGTTTTCCGGATTGACACCTTCAACCTGTTCCTCCGCGGCCCGCTGCCCCGGAAGGATCCTGAACCCCTTCAGCCGCAGGGCGTTTGTCACCACCGTGACGGAGCTGAGGCTCATGGCCGCCGCTCCGATCATGGGGTTCAGGGTGATGCCCCAGAAGGGGTAGAGCACCCCGGCCGCCACCGGGATGCAGATGACGTTGTAGAAAAACGCCCAGAACAGGTTCTCCTTGATATTGCGCAGCACCGCCTTGCTGAGCCGGATGGCCGTCACGGCGTCCATGAGGCTGCTCTTCATCAGCACCACGTCGGCGCTCTCGATGGCCACATCCGTGCCGGCGCCGATGGCGATGCCCACGTCCGCCCGGACCAGGGCAGGGGCGTCGTTGATCCCGTCGCCCACCATGGCCACTTTGCGGCCTTCACGCTGCAGGTCCGCGATGACCTTCTCCTTGCCTTCCGGCAGGACGCAGGCCACCACTTCCCCGATACCCATCCGCTGCCGGATGGCCTCCGCCGTACGGGGGTTGTCCCCGGTGAGCATGACCACCCGGATTCCCATATCGCGGAACGCCTCCACGGCAGCCCGGCTGTCCGGTTTCTCCACGTCGGCCACCGCCACAAGGCCCAGGATGCCTTCCCGCTCCCCGGCGAAGAGAAGCGGGGTCTTGCCCTGGTCCGCGATCCGGCCAATCACAGGCTCCAGGAAGTCCGTGGCGAACCCGGCCTCCTCCATGAGGCGCAGGTTGCCGCCGTAATAACGGTGCCCGCCGATGCTGGCTTCCACGCCTTTGCCGAAGAGGGAGCGGAAACCGCTGACCTCCACAGCGCTCTTCGCAGCCGCATCTTCAGCATCCGTCACCTTGGCGCCGGATGTCTTGAGCCGCTGGCCGCCGTATTCCAGGACAGCTTTCGCCAGGGGATGGCTGCTGCCTCTCTCCAGAGCTCGGAAGAGCACACGTATGAACACGGCCACTTCAAGCAGCCGTCTCTCCGCCTCTCCGGCGGAGACACCGGCCTCATTCCCCGAAACCACGGGGAAGATATCGGTGACACGGGGTTTGCCGCTGGTGATGGTGCCGGTCTTGTCCAGCACCACCGTGTCCACGGAACGGGCGGTCTCCAGGGCCTCCCCGGATTTGATGAGGATGCCGTTCTCCGCCCCCTTGCCGGTGCCCACCATAATGGCCACCGGCGTGGCCAGACCCAGCGCGCAGGGACAGGAAATCACCAGCACGGCGATGCCGTTGGAGAAGGCGAACTCGAAGCTCTGCCCCTGCCACAGCCAGAACAGCGCCGTCAGGAGGGCAATGGTCATCACCGCAGGCACGAAGATGCCCGCGATACGGTCAGCCAGCCGGGCGATGGGCGCCTTGCTGGAGCTTGCCTCCTCCACCAGGCGGATGATCCGCCGCAGAGTGCTGTCCTCGCCTACCCGGACCGCCTTCACCGTGACCATGCCGCTCTCGTTCAGGGTGCCGCTGATCACCTTGTCCCCGGCCTGCTTCTCCACCGGCAGGCTCTCGCCGGTGATGGCCGCCTCGTTGACACTGGTGGTGCCGCTGACGATCTCACCGTCGGCGGGGATGCCTTCCCCGGGACGGATCACCATCAGGTCTCCCTGTGCCAGCGCCTCCAGGGGGATTCCCGTCTCCACGCCATCCCGGAGCACCGTCACCTGCTTCGGCGCCAGGTCCATCAGCTTGGCGATGGCCGTGCCTGTCTTCCCTTTGGACCGGGCCTCCAGGAACTTGCCGAAAGTGATCAGGGTTACAATCATGCCGGCAGACTCGAAGTACAGATTGTGCCGGTACAGGTCCACCAGGCTCCAGTCACCGTAGCCCAGCCCCCAGCCGATCCGGTAGATGGCGAAGATACCGTAGACCAGGGATGCACCGGAGCCCACCGCCACCAGGGTGTCCATGTTGGGCGCACCCATAAAGAGGCTGCGGAACCCCCGGGTGAAGAACTGCCGGTTGGCCAGAAGGATCGGAACCACCAGCAGCAGCTCCGTGAAGGCCAGCACCAGCGCGTTCTCCCGGCCGTAGAAAAGCCCCGCCATCCACGAAGGTACCGCCGTTCCCGTCCAGTGGGCCACCATGGGCGTCATGGACAGGACCATCACGGGAATCAGGAAAAAGAGGGAGAAGAGAAGCCGCCGCTTCATGCCACGGACCTCCTCCTCCGCCTCCTCGCGGATCTCCGCCTCGGCCCCCGGACCTCCGCCGTTCTCACCGGCGAAGTTTCCGGTGCCGCTCTTTCCACCTGCACCGGAGCCTGCGCCGCCCGGACCGCCGTCCAGGAGCTTCGCCCCGTAGCCGGCCTTCTCCACCGCCCGGATGATGGTCTCCGGATCCAGTTTCGTCTCGTCGTATTCCACCTGCATGGAATGTGTCAGCAGGTTCACCGAGGCCTTGTCCATGCCCTCCAGCTCCGAGGCGGTCTTCTCCACCCGGCTGGAACAGGCGCTGCAGGACATGCCCGTGACCATATATCTCTCTTTTCTCATCATACGCCTCATTTCATGAGCTTCTGCAGGGTGCCAACCAGCTCATCCACCACACCGTCCTCACCACGGCGGATATCCTCCACCACGCAGCTGCGGATGTGCTGGGCCAGCAGCTCCTTGTTGAACGCGTTCAGCGCGTTCTGCACGGCGCTGACCTGGGTGAGGATGTCCACGCAGTAACGGTCCTCCTCCAGCATCTTCTCCAGTCCCCGCACCTGTCCTTCGATACGGTGGAGCCGGGTGAGGAGCTTCCGGTACTCGCCGCCGCTCTTGTCCCTGTATTTATGTTTCACGCAGCCGCAGCAGCAGTTGTCCGCGGCTTCAGACCCGGTCTCCGGCCCATTCTCCGCCGTGACCTGGACCTTGTTATCAATCTTGTCTGCAATCTTGTTCTCAGCCTTTTTGCCAGGCTTTGCCTCTGTCATTGTCTCATCTCCTTCTTGTTCTCTCTTTTTTCAATATACCCCCATAGGGTATATTTTTCAAGTGAACAAATTGAAAAACTGTTGCCACGGGTGAACCTGTCGCTGGATAGAAAAAGGGCGGAACGGAAAATGAGGGAGGGATAGAGAAAATAACGGACGGCCAGCGGCGCCGGGAAAACGGCGGATCCTGAAATACAGGAAAAACGGCACAAAATAAAGAGGACTCCGTAATGGAGTCCTCTTTATCAAAAGGGTTTGTAAACATGGAGGGTCAACTCCTGTTTATCTATAATAGGTTTTACTCTATTATTTTCTTCTACCCAGACGGAAGGTGGCACCGACATTGCCGGCTTTTTCACTGCCGCAGATGGAGAATCCTGCGCTCAGGAGCACATCCTGGTTGGGGTTATGGAAGAAGCCTGCTGCGTAAGCAGTCTTTCCGCCATAGCTGCCGCCTGCCATGGAGAACTGCGTGGGAGCCGCGGGATCGAATTCCAGCGGATGCAGGCCGGCCATTGCTACGGCCAGGGCGCCTACACGGTCCATACGGGTATCCAGGCTGTTGATGCGGGCGGTGTTGCCTTCAATCAGCTCGCGGTTGGTAGCGATTTCAGCTGCGTTCGTCTCGATGTTGCCTTTGTTGGTAGCGATGTCAGTTTCGTTCTTGTCGACTTTCTTGCCGAGTTCCTTGACGTCCTTTAAGTCGGCTTTATCGGTTTTCAGGGTGCCGATTTCGCCTTCAGCGTCGGTCACTCTGGTGGTCAGAGCGTCCACGTCAACCTTGTCAGCTTTGTCGGTTTTCAGAGTGCCGATCTCGCCTTCAGCGGCGGTCATTCTGCCATCCAGTGCGGTCAAGTCATCCTGGGATGCTTTCGTGCCAACTTCGCCGGTCAGTGCGGTCAAATCATCCTGGGATGCTTTTGTGGCAACATCAGCAGTCAGGTCATCCACCACGCTCTTGTCGGCTTTATCAGCCAGTGCGGTGGCGTCAGCTTTGGCGTTGATCTTGCCTTCCAGGTCGGTTTTCAGACCATCTACTGCGGTCTGGTCTGCTTTTGCGTCCAGTGCGGTCTTATCAGCTTTGTCGGCTACCTTGCCTTCCAGTGCCTCTACAGCGGTCTTGTCAGCTTTGTCATTCAATGCCGCAGTGTCAGCCTTGCCTTCAACAGCGGTCTCCAGTCCGGCTACTTTGCCTTCCAGAGTGCCAACCTTGGTGCTGGCGTCGTCGGCTTTCTGCACGGCGTCATTGATTTTGGTCTCAAAACCGTCGGCTTTGGTGCCGGCTTCTTTAGCTTTCTGAGTAGCTGCGGCGATTTTGGCATCCATGCCTTCAATGTTCTGCTCCGCGTTGGTCACACGGTTTTTCAGAAGACCGAAATCCTCTGCGGTCACGGCGTCAGCCGCATACGCGTTCGTCATGGAGAAAACTGTACATGCTGTCAATAAAGATACTGCGATTTTCTTGCTTAACCCTTTTTGCATAATAAAGCCTCCTAAATATTGTAAAATACTTTTTCGAGAGAAACATCGCGCCGGGGAACACCCCTTCCAAGCCGGCAGATTCACCATAGATAAATTTTTCAGAATCTTGTCTTTTCTCTCACATATTTACATTGGTAAATTGCAAGTTGAATTTGAACAACTATAATCAAGAAACACACTCAATA
>CALAZX010000196.1 GCA_937926555.1 uncultured Negativicutes bacterium
TTATGCTTTCAGCGGAAACAGCCGGCGGAATCCGCCGCCGTGGATAGCTGATACGGAGAAAATACAGAGAAATGAGGACGGTACAGATGAGTTTTTGCAATGTGAGAAAGAAGATCGCCGCCGCCCTGGCGGGACTGGGGATACTGGGATGCTGCTGGCTGCCTGCCGGCGCCCAGGCCTCCGAGCGGGGAAAAGTCCCCGAATACAGGGACGCCCAGGTGGAGGTGGTGCGCAGCGGCCCTACCCTGATGTTCTCCGACAGCCCGGAGATGGTCTATGAGACCGGCATCCTCTACAGCGATGTGATGAAGGGGGACAGCCGGGTGTTCTTCCACCATGTGAACGGTATGAAGAAGAAAGTGAAGCTGGCGGTGCTCATCCGGCCCGCCGGCAACCGGCCGGTGACCGTGACCTGGGGAACGAGGGGCATCGGCGACCCGGACAGCGATTACTTCGTGACCGCCAAAAACAGCCAGAGACGCTATTTCAGGGATTACAGGAAGCGGGAGAAGGAGTGGCTCTCCTCCGCAAGCGAGGAGGCCCGTAAAGCGGCGGAGAAGGCCAATGACTACAGCTTCTACCGGGACAATCCCCATCTGGAGACATCCATCCTGCTCCCCGGTGACTATTACGAGGTGCTGACCCGGAACAAGAACAGCTGGAACAGCGGCATCACCATGCGGCCCGAGGACCTGATGACGGGAATGGTGGACTTCACCGTGAACCGCCCGGCGGAGGTGCTGGTGGTGATGTATCCCGCGGACGTGAGCCTGGAGACTTTCCTGAAGACGGCGAAGCAGCTGCCCATGGACGAGCATCCTCTCCGGGGCACCTACGAGAAGGCGGACCTGACCTACACCCTGAAGGATCCCCTGGCTCTGAAGCAGGGCGAATCCGTAGGACTGGCCATGGGACGGGAGAACGACCCCCACTTCATCAAGGGGCCTGACGCCGTCACGGGACAGATCACCGAGGACTACGGCAATTACGGCGTGGTCTACCATATCCGCTACCGGCTGGCGGGACTGCTGCCGGTGACCCTGTCCGTCAATCCCTGGGGCGGCGATTTCTCCGGCACGGGCCTGTTGCGGCACGGGGAGGAGATCGCGGTGGCCGACATGCCCGGTGAGACACTGTCCTTCGGGGACGGGGAGGAGACCGCCGAAGTGGGGCGTATCTTCCCGAAACAGAGTGTTCCGGAGGGCGAATTCCTCTGGTCGCCGCCAGGCGCTTCGAATCTGCCCATCAGACTGTTCTGGACTGCCGAGTCGGGGGCGGATTACATTTCCCGGAGACACTGAAATCAAGCGGTTTGCGAGCTTATTAGGAATGATTTCACGAAAAGGCTGGAAATAAATAAAAAAAGCCCGGAAATTCTTTTTAAAATGTGTTAAAAGAGGTTGACATTTGCCTAGCAATTCAATATAATTCAAATAGGAATTATTTTTGATTGGAGAGGTGAGTCTATGAAGAAGCAAAAACGTAATACAATCCAGCGGCAACTGGTTATCGCAGCTGTGCGGTCTCTCTGCAACCATCCTACTGCAGAAGAGGTGTACAACCGGATTGTGGTAGACTACCCGGACATCAGTAAAGGTACTGTTTATCGCAACCTGAATTCTCTGGTGGAAAGCGGACTGCTGAAACGTGTTTCCGTTCCCAGCTCCGCCGACCGCTATGACCATATGCTGACCAAGCACTACCATGTGCAGTGCGCGGATTGCAAAAAATTCATGAACGTAGAGGATTTGGCTTATTTCCAGGAACTGGACGATAAAATTGCCCAGCTGACCGGGTTCAAGATGGAGAACCATAACATTGTCTTCCAGGGTATCTGCCCCGAGTGCCAGATCAAGAAACTGGAAGAGGAGAAAGCCGCTACCGCAGAAGCGGAAGCAGCAAAGAAGGCGAACTGATCTCATAAGGAAGTCTCCGGCCTGCGCCGGAATTTCCGGTAGTAGTGCGCCGGACGCTGAGGAATCGGCAACAGCAGGGTCCGGACTCCGGACCCTGTTTTTATTTTCAGAACGGAATTTTCTGTGACAATCGGGGAAAACCGTTGCATTTCAAGAAAAGATGTGTTATTTTTAATGTATGCTAACTTTGTAGGTATTTTTTCTCGACAGCATATACCTCCGAAGAAGGCGGAAAATATCAATCACCGGGCGCCCGGACGGGGCGGACCGGCCAAATCATTTTACATTGCCGTAAGGCAGAAAAGGAGTGTTGAATATGGAATTAAAAGGCAGCAAGACTGAGAAAAACCTGGAAGCCGCATTTGCCGGTGAATCCATGGCGCGCAACAAGTACACCTACTTCTCCAGCGTAGCTAAAAAAGCAGGCTACGAGCAGATCAAGGCTGTATTCGAAGAGACCGCCAACAACGAGAAAGAGCATGCTAAAATCTGGTTCAAACACATGAATGGCGGCGGAATGCCCGATATCGAGACCGCTCTGGATATGGCTGCTTCCGGTGAGGAATACGAGTGGCAGGAGATGTACCCCGCTTTCGCAAAAGACGCGAAAGAGGAAGGCTTTGAAACCCTGGCATTCCTGTTCACCAAGATCTGCGAGATCGAGAAATCCCATGGCGAAAGATACCGCGCTCTGCTGGCCAACATCAAGAACGACAGAGTATTCGCCCGTGAGGAGAAACAGGTCTGGATCTGCCGTAACTGCGGCTGCATCGTAGAAGGCAAAGAAGCTCCGGAAGTCTGCCCGCTGTGCGCACATCCGAAAGCATTCTTCGAAATCAGAAGCGAGAACTACTGATTCCTGCCGGTGCTTTTCTAAACCGCAAAGCTGTGATATACTGATTCAGATATCGGTATAGACGCTTTTAAAAGAAGAGAATGAAGAGCCGTTTATCAAAACGGCTCTTTTTTTGTATGGAAGCGG
>CALAZX010000197.1 GCA_937926555.1 uncultured Negativicutes bacterium
AGGGGGGCTGTTCCGGAGAGGGAGCGGCCGGGAATGACACCGGGGGTGGTTCCCCGGTGCCTTTTTTTCCGCGGGAGCGGGGACAGCGTGCCCGGTCCGGCGGAAAAAAGGGATAGTTGAAAGAAAAAGAGACAAGACGGATGGAGGAGAAATGGATGCGGAATGATTTCAGGATGATGTCGGAAAAGGATATCCGCTGGGGGATGTTCCCGGCTTTTGAGGAGGCGGGGTTCCTTACCGCCTGCTCCTGCCGCAGCGGCGGCGACAGCGATATCGTGCCGGGGACGCTGAACCTGGCGCTCCATGTAGGGGATGACAGCGGCAAGGTGCTGGAGAACCGGCGCCGTTTCGCCGGGGCGCTGGGACTGGATCCGGCGGGCTTCACCTGCTGCCAGCAGGTACACGGGTCGGAGATCGCCGTGGTCCACGCCAAGGACCGGGGACGGGGCGGCCTGTCCCTGGAGGACACCTTCATGGGGATCGACGCCCTGGTGACGGATGTGGCGGACCTGCCCCTGCTGCTGTTCTACGCGGACTGCGTGCCGGTGCTCCTGGCGGACCCGGTGACCGGGGCCATGGGACTGGCCCATGCCGGCTGGCGGGGCACCGCGGCGGGCATCGCGGCGAAGACGGTGCGGAAGCTGGAGGAGGTCTACGGCGCCCGGCCGGAGAATCTGCTGGCGGCCATCGGTCCCTCCATCGGTCCCTGCTGCTACGAGGTGGACGATTTCGTGAAAGAGCGGATGCCGGAGGCGGAGGAATGCTTCCTGCCCAAAGGCGGCGGCAAGTACATGCTGGACCTGTGGAAGACCAACCGGCTGCAGCTGGAGCGGGCGGGAGTGGACCCGGCGCGGATCTCCGTGGCGGCAGTGTGCACCGCCGACAACAGCGGTGATTTCTGCTCCTACCGGACCGAAGGAGGAAAAACGGGCCGGATGGGTGTCTGCCTTTGCAAAAATGGCCCGGATAGAGTAAAATGATAATGGAGAAACTGGACCTTTCTTCATTTTTTTTGTGGTGAGGTCCGGGAAAACGAGGTGGTCATGTGTTAGCGGAAAAACTGAGCCGGGTGCGGCAGACCGTGGCTGAGGCTTTAGCAAGACGTACCACTGCCAAGGTGACCGGCGACCAGGTGGAGATCATCGCGGTGACGAAGAACCATCCCGCGGCCATCATCCCGGAGATCGAGGCGCTGGGAATCCGGCACATCGGCGAGAACCGTGTGCAGGAGGCGGGCGCCAAGCAGCAGCTGCTGGGACACAGGGGCTGCTGGCATCTGATCGGTCATCTGCAGAGCAACAAAGCGAAACAGGCTGTGGAGCTGTTCGACCTGATCGAGTCGGCGGACAGCCTGAAGATCCTCAGGGCGCTGGACAAGGAGGCCCGGAAAGCCGGGAAGATCCAGGACGTCCTGCTGCAGCTCAATATCGCCGGGGAAACGCAGAAAAGCGGTTTCTCGGAAGAGGAGTACCGGGCGGTCCTGCCGGAACTCCCCGGATTTGAGGGGCTGCGGGTGCGGGGCATCATGGTCATCGCGCCCCATACAGAGGACCGTGACCTGATCCGGAGCGTGTTCCGGCAGGGCTATGAATGTTTCGTCAGCCTCAGGGAGAACCTGGACGGGGTGGACATCCTGTCCATGGGCATGAGCGGCGATTATGACCTGGCGGTGGAGGAGGGCGCCAACCACATCCGTGTGGGTTCGGCCCTTTTCGGACCCAGGGATTACAGCGTCTCCTGGCGGGAGCAGCTGGAAGCGGAAGTGGAAAAAGAGATCTGAAAACAGCGCTGGAAACAGCACTGAAAAAATGATGCGGAGGAGCAGGAGAAAATGGGCAAACAGATTTGGAATCGCATTATGAATTCACTGGGTCTTGTGGAGGAAGTGGACGACGATACTGTCCAGGAGGCCATGGAGGAGGCGGGTATCCCCGTGAAAGAGGAGCCTGTCCGGAAACAGGTGCCGGCAGCCAAGCCGTCACGTCCGGTGACCCGTCTGGACGACCATCGGAAAGAGGAGACGAAACCTGCGAAGAAACCGTCCCTTCTGTCCCGTGTGCGCGGCAGCAAGGACGAGGTGAAAGCCATCCCCGTGAACCGGCCCATGAGCCAGGTGAACATGGTGGTGATGGAGCCGGTGAACTTCAACGAGTCCCAGAAAGTGGCGGACTACCTGAAGAACAGCCAGCCCGTGGTGCTGAACTTCGAGAAGACGGACCCCCAGGTGAAGAAACGGATGTCCGACTGCATCGCCGGCGTGCTCTACGCATTGAACGGCAGTCTGAAGCCCATCGGCAAGAACATCCTGGTATGCGCCCCCCGTCATGTGGACATCGACGCGGAGAGCGCGGAGCAGTTCCTGCGGAATGGAAGCCGGCAGGGTGACAGCGGGCAGGAGTGGAAACGGAAATGAGCGGAGACAAGATGAGACTGGAACTGAAGAAAATAGCCTTTATCGGCGGCGGAGCCATGGGGGAGGCCATCATCAAAGGAATGGTGGGGGCCGGCCTGCTGGACGCCGCGGACATACATGTGGGCGCGCACCGTCAGGAGCGCGCGGACTATCTGAACCGCGAGTATGGCGTGACCGGGGTCATCGACAACCTGGCGGCCGTGCGCGGTGCGGACATGGTGGTGCTGGCCATCAAACCCCAGATGGTGGACGAGGTGCTGGACCGGGAGCTGGTGGAAGCCGTTTCCGGCGACGCGGTGATCGTGTCCATCATGGGTTCGGTGCCCATCGCCCGGTTGCAGGAGATCTTCCCCGGCCGGCCGGTGGTGCGGACCATGCCCAACACGCCTCTGGCGGTGGGAGCCGGCATGACGGCCATCGCCCCGGCGGAAGGCGTGGATGAGGCGGCAGTGGCGGCTGTGGAGCGTATTTTCTCCTGCTGCGGCCAGGTGCTGCTGGTGAAAGAGAAGGATATCGAGGCTGTGACGGCTGTGTCCGGCTGCGGCCCCGGTTACGTATATGTGCTGATCGACGCCCTGGCGGACGCCGGCGTCATGGCGGGACTGCCCCGTGCCGCGGCCATCAAGCTGGCGGCGCAGACCTTCGCGGGAGCGGGGAAGATGGTGCTGGAGACCGGGGACCATCCGGCGGTGCTGCGTGATATGGTGACAAGCCCCGGCGGCACCACCATCGCGGGCATCCACGCCCTGGAGAACCACGGCGTGCGCGGCGCCATGTACGACGCGGTGCAGGCAGTGCTGGACCGCAGTGAGGAGCTGAAAAGGAAAAACTGATGGCAGACAGAGACAAGATACTGAAGTATTTCAAGGCCAGCGGCGATGAGGAGCTGGCGGCCCGGCTGGTGGACCTGGCGGAACGGGCCAACAAGACATCGATTTTCCGTGTGAGCGAGTTTCTCGATCCCCACGGACTGAATGTGGCGGAGATTGTGGCCGCCAATTTCGACCATATCCATCTGGAGACCAATGGCGGATTCCCAAATCCGGAACGGGCCAAGGCCGCTTTCGTGGCCGACGACTTCCGGGGCACGGTGGACTTCGACCTGGTGTGTTTCGAAGCCTCCTGGGACAAGCGCTACTACAGCCTGGGGCACCGGGATGTGCTGGGTGCATTCATGGGCATGGGATGCCGCAGGGAGATCCTGGGTGACATCGTCATGGTGGATGCGGGAGCCCAGTTCGTGGCGGACCGCACCTTCCTGAACTATATCAAGAGCAATCTGACGGAGATCGGCGCCACCCCGGTGACGCTGACGGAGATAGAGCCCGGGCAGCTGCAGGCCCGGGAGGAGAAAGTGAAAGTGATCCAGGCCACTGTGGCGGCGCTGCGGCTTGACGCAGTGGCGGCTGCGGGATACGGTACCAGCCGTTCCCGGATGGCGGACGAGATCAAAGGCCAGAATGTGAAGGTCAACTGGCAGGATGCGAAGAACGCTTCCCAGACAGTGGCCGAAGGAGATGTATTCTCTTTCCGCGGAAGAGGCCGGGTGGAGCTGGCGGAAGTCAGAGGAATGACGAAAAAAGGACGTTACAGTATCACCCTGAAACGTTACATATGAACGTGAAATCTAGACAACAACAGGAGGAATTTTCATGCTGACACCGCTGGATTTGACCGGCAAGACCTTTTCCAAGGGGTTCCGCGGTTACGATACAGAAGAAGTGAACAAGTTCATCGCCCAGGTGGCCAAAGATTTTGAGCGGCTGTACCAGGACAATGTGGAGCTGAAGGACACGGTGGAGCGCGTCAGCGCCAAACTGGAGTACTACCAGCATATGGAAGGCACCATGCAGAGCACGCTGGTAGTGGCCCAGGAGACCGCCGACGAGGTGAAGAAGAGCAGCCAGAAGAAGGCTGAGGTCATCGCCCGGGAGACGGAGGTTGAGTGCGCCCGCCGGAAAGAGGAGGCGGAAGCCGCCTGCAAGAAGATGAAAGAGGAGACCATGGTGCTCTGCAAGCATCTCCAGGAGCAGGCCGAGACCGAGGCGAAAATCGCCCGTGCCGAAGCGGAATCCTATGCCTCCGACACCAAGAAAGAGGCGGACAGCTACGCGCTGAAGAACCGCAACGAGGCCGATTCCTACGCGGCCCGCATCCGCACCGAGGCGGACGCCTACGCCAAGACCGTGCGGGAGCAGGCGGAAAGCCACGCTTCCGGCCTGAAACAGTCCACGGCGTCCGAAGCGGCCAAGAAAATCAGCGAGACCGAGGCTTTCATCAAGAAGATGCAGAGCATGGCGGAGATCGAGGTGGCCAAGCTGAAAGTGGCCGCCGACGACAACTACAAGACGAAAGTGACGGACGCCAGAGAGCAGGCCAACACCCTGACCACGGAGGCAACCAAGAAGGCCAACGAGATGCTCTCCGACGCCACGAAGAAGGCCCAGGACCTGGTGGCGGAAGCCACGGAGAAGGGCCAGCGCATCATCTACGATGCCACCGAGCGCAGCCACAAGATGGTCTTCGATGCGGAGGCCAAAGCCGCCGCGGCCACGGAGAACTACAAGAATCTGATCGCCAAATCCACCGGCCACCGGAACCAGATGGTGACTCTGCTGGAATCCCAGCTGGCCCTGTACAAAGGCTACCAGGTGGAAAGCGGTGTCTTCTCCACGGAGAACGGCGAATCCGGACGGAACGGCTCCCGGAACGGGGCCGCCCCGGCTGAGAGCCATGACAGCGTGAAAGACTCCGGGGAAGCTCCGGCGGTGCAGGAGAAGTCCGCACCGGCAGCCGGGACGGCAGAAGAGAAGAGGAAACCCTGGCAGCAGCCGCGCTGAGACGGAGCGCATCTGTTAGGGAGACGGACAGAAAGACGGTACCGGTGCTGAACGGCGACTATGGAAAGCGGCCGGGAGGGCGTGACGGTGCCGGCGGTTTCATGATAACGGGAATGCGGGAAGAGGACAGGCTATGATTATTCTGGTGCGGCATGGGGAAGCGACCCATCATACAAAACATCTCACCGGTGGCTGGACCGATTCGGACCTGACCCGGAAGGGCAGGGAGCAGCTGGAGGCGGTGGCGGACAAGCTGGCGAAGGATTTCGCCGGACGCCGTTGCCGGTTCCGTATTCTCTGCAGCGACCTGAAACGGGCCCGGGAGTCGGCGGAGATCATCGCCGCCCGGCTGGGCGGAATCCCGGTGGAGACCTACCGGTTCCTGCGGGAGAAGAATAACGGCAAGGCGGCCGGGCTGAAGGAGACGGAAGCCCGGAAACTGTACCGCGCCCCGAAAAGCTTCAAGGAGCTGGACCACCGGAACTATCCCGGCGGGGAGAGCCGCAGGGAGTTCTTCAACCGGAACGTGAAGGGACTGCGCAAGGCCGTGAACTGGGAGAAGGAGAACTTGATCATCGTGGCCCACAAGGGCACCATCCAGAACCTGATCTTCGGATGGATGGGGCTGAGCATCTCCCAGGTGAACCGGAAGAACTTCTCGGTGGATGTGCTGCCCTCCAGCGTGTCCATCCTGGGCATCAACAAGTGGAAAGAGCATGCCATCTTCCGTCTCAACGATGTATCCCATCTCTATTCCCGGGACGGCTACGGCGTTTTCAATTTTAAGGTGGGAAGTATTGACGCATTGAGACAAAAGTAGTACAATGAACGTGTTTTAACATACATGGACGTTTACGGAGAGGAAACATCTGTAAACGGGACAATCAAAAACCGCAACTGCGTTGAAAAAGACAGTAGTGAGTTGGACAGTATCAGCGAGTCGGGGACAGTGGAAGCCCGGCCGGTCGTCCGGCGAAACGAAAATCACTTTGGAGCAGCCGGCTGAAACAGCAGTAGGCCCGGACGGGGTGGCGCACGTTATCGCGCTCAGAGTGGCAGGAAAATATACTGTCAACAGGGTGGTACCACGGGTTAACTATAGTCTCGTCCCTTTTTGGGAGCGAGGCTTTATTTTTTTGGAGGAGGAATAAAAAGTGGATTACAGCAAAACATTGAACTTACCGGAAACTGATTTCCCCATGCGCGCAGGTCTGCCGAAACGGGAACCGGACTTCCTGAAATTCTGGGAAGAGAACAAGATTTACGAGAAAAAACAGGAGATGCATCAGGGTCATGAGAAATTCATCCTGCATGACGGTCCTCCCTACGCCAACGGCCAGATCCATATGGGGCATGCGCTGAACAAGGTCCTGAAAGACATCATCATGAAATATAAATACGCGCAGGGTTTCGACACCCCGTACGTACCCGGCTGGGATACTCACGGCATGCCTATCGAGCACGCCTGCCTCAACGCCATGGGCGTGAACCGTCACGCCATGAGCCCTCTGGAGCTGCGTCAGCGCTGTGACGCCTATGCACACAAATGGATCGACGTGCAGCGCGAGGAGTTCAAGCGCCTGGGCGTTCTGGGCGACTGGGACCATCCGTACCTGACCCTGTCTCCGGACTTGGAGGCCGGCCAGATCCGCGTGTTCGGCGCCATGGCCAACAAAGGCTATATCTACAAGGGCAAGAAACCGGTTTACTGGTGCCCCCATTGCGAGACCGCGCTGGCCGAGGCTGAGATCGAGTACGCCGACCAGAAGACCCCGACCATCTATGTGAAGCTGCCCCTGGTGAAAGACAACGGCCAGACTCCGGAAGCCGCCAAAGGCAAGAAGGTGTCCATGGTCATCTGGACCACCACCCCCTGGACCATCCCGGCCAACGTGGGCGTGGCGCTGAACCCCAACTTCGACTACGCCTGGGTTGAATACGGCGACGAAGTGCTGTTCATGGCCAAAGAGATGGTGGACAAGGTCGCAGCCGACTGCGGCGTGACCTTCGGCGAGATCCTGGGCGTGACCCGGGGCCGCGACATGGACCTGGCGGAATGCGAGCATCCGTTCCCCGAATACAACCATCGCAAATCCGTAGTCTGCCTGGCGGACTATGTTGACCTGGAAGCAGGCACCGGCTGCGTTCATACCGCTCCCGGCCACGGCGACGTGGACTTCCTGACCGGTCTGAAATACAAGCTGCCCATCCTGTGCCCCGTGGACACGGAAGGCAAACTGACCGCCGAGGCAGGCGAGCAGTTCAAGGGCATGTTCGTCTTCGACGCCAACGTGCCCATCCTGAAATATCTGGCACAGCTGGGCGCCCTGGTTGGCAAGAAGAACATCCACCATCAGTACGCGCACTGCTGGCGCTGCAAGAACCCCATCATCTACCGCGCCACCGAGCAGTGGTTCGCCTCTGTGGACGGCTTCCGCGACCAGGCGCTGAAAGAGATCGACGAGAAAGTGCAGTGGATCCCGGCATGGGGCCAGCAGCGCATCCACAACATGGTTGCCGACCGCAGCGACTGGTGCATCAGCCGCCAGCGCGTATGGGGCGTGCCCATCCCCATCTTCTACTGCGAGGAGTGCGGCGAGCCTCTGTACAACGAGGAGACCATCGAGAACGTGGCCCGCATCTTCGAGAAAGAGGGCAGCGACGCATGGTGGAGACACAGCGCCGAGGAACTGCTGCCGGCAGGCACCACCTGCCCGAAATGCGGCCATGACCACTTCCGCAAGGAGAAGGACATCATGGACGTATGGTTCGACAGCGGCTCCACCCACCAGTCCGTGATGCGCAAGCGTCCGGAACTGGGCTATCCCGCCGACCTGTACCTGGAAGGCAGCGACCAGCACCGCGGCTGGTTCCAGTCCTCCCTGCTCACCGCAGTGGCAGTGGAAGGCACCGCTCCCTACAAAGCGGTACTGACTCACGGCTATGTGGTTGACGGCGAAGGCAAGAAGATGTCCAAATCCATCGGCAACACCGTGTCTCCCCAGGACCTGATCAAACAGTACGGCGCCGATATCATCCGCCTGTGGGCCGCATCCAGCGACTACAAGGCCGATATCCGCCTCTCCAAGGTCATCGTGAAACAGCTGACCGAGGGTTACCGCAAGATCCGTAACACCATCCGCTACATCCTGGGCAACACCAACGACTTCGACTACGCGAAGGACCGCGTGGAGTTCAAGGACATGCAGGAGCTGGACCGCTGGGCACTGATGCACATGCAGCTGCTGAAGAAGCAGGTTACCGAGGCGTACGAGTCCTACGATTTCCATGTGCTGTACCATGCCATCCACAACTTCTGCGCTGTGGAGATGTCCAGCTTCTACATGGACATCATCAAAGACCGTCTGTACAGCTGCAAGGCTGACGACCCGGCACGCCGCAGCGCCCAGACCGCCATGTACGAGATCCTGCTGGACCTGGTTGTGATGCTGAGCCCCGTGCTGGCGTTCACCTCCGAGGAGGTATGGCAGTTCATGAAGAAACCCGCCAACGCCCCCGAGTCCGTGCAGATGATGCCCTGGCCCGAGATCCGCATGGACTATGTGGATGAGGAGCTGGAAGCGAAATGGGACAACTTCATCGCCATCCGCAGCGAAGTGACCAAAGTACTGGAAGGCGCCCGCCGCGCCAAGACCATCGGCAACTCCCTGGACGCGAAAGTGGAGCTGTTCGCCGACGGCGAGGCCCTGGACATCCTCCGCTCCGTGGAGAAAGACCTGGCCACCCTGCTGATCGTATCCCAGGCCAGCCTGTCCGAAGGCGCCGCCAACGGCGTGGAAGCCACCGGCAGAGAGGACCTGAAGATCACGGTGAAACCGGCCGAAGGCCACAAATGCGAACGCTGCTGGACCTACAGCGAGACTGTGGGCAGCGATGCCGAGCATCCCACCCTTTGCGCACGTTGCGCCGCTGTGGTGAAATAAAAGAGCATACGTTCCGGAATTCCGGACATAGAAAAACCGCACCTCGGAAGAGGTGCGGTTTTTTGTTGTTTTTCCGTTATGCTCTTGCGGATATGAGCCGTTCCTTGCGGAAACGTCCCGCTGCGCACTGCGGCACCGGCGGGTGTCCGCGATGCCGGAGGACCGGCGGGGAAGACTGCCTGTCAGTCCCAGCGGTTCAGGATGTCCTCGATGATCTCCTTCTTGGACTTCCGTTTCTTCTTCTCCTGTGTGCGGAAATTGTTGTCACGGTGGTCCGTGGAGTAGTCGGCATAGTCGAAGTCGTCATACCCCCGGTCATAGCTGCGGTTGTAGTCGCCCCGGCCGTCGTCCAGGCGGTAGGCCGTGGGGGGAATTCTCAGTTCCGGCAGCGGGCCGGCGGGGAATAAGGAAGTGGATATCATGATGAGCTCCTTTCCGTCATAATACTGTGATTCACGATACTGTCATTGTGGATGCTGTCTCCGCATTCCCGCGCGGTTGCGGGGAATGGTGCTGCACGGTCTGTCCGGGCCGGCGGGATCAGTGCCGTCTGCGGATGAAGAAACGCAGGGGGATTTTCGGCTCCAGCCAGGCGATGAAGCGGTCGGAGGCGGGGGTGAGCAGGATCCAGCTCATCACCACCAGCACGATGGACAGGGACCCTACCAGGATGTCGGTGACCCAGTGGGCGCCGGACATGATCCGGGGCAGGGAGAAGAGCAGGAACACGGCGGTGCATGCCTCGAACGGTTTCTTGCCGAAATAGCGGAGCATGAAGCTGGTGAAGATCAGCAGCATCATGCCGTGGTCACCGGGGAAGCTGGTGGCGGAACGGTCCTTCACATTCCAGCCTGTCATGTCTTTGACGAAGTTCACCGGCTCGCCCTGCAGGGCGAAATAGTTGCTGGCGCTGAGGCGGTTGATGTCCAGGCAGCCGTCGGCCAGTTTCACAAAGATGACGCTGACCAGCATGGCCACGCCCATGCAGAACATGAAGCGCTTCCCCTCCGGGTTCATCTTCCGATAGTAGTGCAGGAAGATCAGCAGCATGAAGAGGAACGCCACCGCGTCGAACTGGCGGAAGTTGACGAACGCCACCAGATACAGGAAGAAGCTGCTTTCTCCCACCAGATGGTTGAAGAAGAAAAAGACGTTTTTGTCGATGGTGTACCAGAAGCCGTGCTCCATGGTGAGGAACCAGCTCAGGAACAGGCCGATACCCAGCAGGTTCAGCCCGATGATTTTAAAAAGATTCTTGCGTAACACATTATCCCTCCAGTTTTCAACTGTTCCTTATATTACCACAAAACGGGGAAAAAGTGAAAGAAGAAAAAATCGTCATAAAGTAGTAGGAAAGTCGAAAAACAGGTAAAGGAGAAGGATGAAGAGCGGATTTTTTTGTAAATATAAGGAAATTGTGAGGAAATATGTAACAAAGTGAACAAAGGATAGATGGAAATCCTGCGATTACAAAAATGCGGGGAGAGTTATCGGATGGCATCATGAGTGGACACGGTGGACGAATAAGGGACGTTTATTGACAAAAAACTTTATATTAGTGATAATTAAAGAAGAGTTAAATATTTTTAGAAAAATTCAAAGGGAGGCATTATTGTGAAAAGAACGAGGAAGAAAATGCTGGCAGCACTCATTCTTGCCAGTATCCAATGTGGAAGCGTATTGCCCGGCTATGCGGCGGAAAGCGATCCAGGGGCTGAAGCGGCCGCGAATGCTGTCCATTATGTATCAATAAACACTGATGCTGAAGAGAACATGGAGAATGACGGCGCCACGGGATTGAACACTATCGCCATCGGACCGGGGGCTAAGGCCACGATGATGCAGGATATCGCTATCGGCGACAAGGCCGAGTCCACCCACAATTAAGGCGTGGCTATCGGCATGAAGGCCGCGTCGAGAGATGATGACGGCGTGGCCATCGGCCGAAAGGCGACGGTCACCGGTGAATTCGGCATGGCCATGGGTTTCAGAGCGAAGTCGGGAGCTTACAGCATGGCTTTGGGCCGGGAGACCGTGGCAGGCACCCAGGCGATGGCCATCGGGTCTTACGCCCAGGCGGCGAAGGACGATTCCACGGCCATCGGCTTCTGTTCCAAGGCCGGAGAGCAGGTGGCCCTGGCGGTTGGCAGCTTTGCGAATGCGTCAGCAATGCATTCATCCACATTCGGATTCAAGGCGACCGCGGATGAGACCGCCTGGAACGGTCTGGCCCTCGGCAGGGAGGCCAAGGTAGGCAAGGCACCGGCCACCAGCCGGGCAACCGCCGCTCCCTCTGCGGAGTATGACCCGGCGGAAGACGATAATACTCCCGAGCCGGGGAAAGAGGCGAAGAACTCCATCGCCATCGGCAATTCGGCCAGGGCGCTGGGATTCCAGAACACCGCGGTGGGTGCAGGCGCGACAGCCCTTGACAGCAACACACTGGCGGTAGGTCTTGTGGCCACGGCAAAGGGCAACTATGCAAGCGCTTTCGGAAAACAGGCCCTGGCGGAAGGCGAGGAGGCGATGGCCCTGGGCCACTGGGCACGTTCCATGGGCGACGCCTCTGTGGCGCTGGGTGACAGCACCCTGGTGCGCGGTATGGACGGAACCACCCCGGTGAACAAGGCGGTGGCCATCGGCTCCCATGCCCGGGCAGCTGCGGACAATTCCGTGGCGCTGGGATCCAACTCCCTGGCGATGATCGCGGACGATGCAGCGACAACTTCTTATCTGACTGACGAGTCATTCTCGAAAGAGAATGGTGTTGTCTCCGTGGGCAATGCGGAATACCAGGTGGGCGAGACCACGGTAGCCGAGAATCGCCGCCGCATCACCAACGTGGCAGGCGGGGCCGACGACCATGACGCCGTGAACGTGGCCCAGCTGAAGAAGCTGGAAGGGAAAGTGGAAGACAGCGCTCTCGGATTCATATCCATCAACAGCCATCACGGCGGCAATCTGAAGAATGACGGAGCGACAGGGATGGAAGCGATTGCGATCGGACAGCATGCGAAAGCCGGGAAAATGTATGACCTGGCGATCGGTGTCGAATCGGAAGCCGCAAACCGGCATGGCGTGGCCATCGGCTATAAAGCGGTGACGAAAGGCGATTCCGGTGTGGCGATCGGCGCAAGATCTTTTATACAAGACGGTGGTTGGAGCATCGCAATAGGAAGCGATTCCAAGAGTAAGGGCTTCTATGCCATGGCTATCGGTGATTCCGCCAATGCGGAAGCAAAGCAGTCGATGGCTATCGGCCTCAAATCTCAGGCGGCAACGGAAACTTCCATGGCAATGGGAGTTCAGTCCAAGGCACTGGGGGATTTTGCCATGAGTATCGGTGGAGAAGCTGAAGCGAAAGGAAACCAGTCCACTGTTGTAGGATTAAAGGCGCATGCGGATGAGACGGGCGTGAACGGTGTGGCTCTGGGCCGTGACACCTATATCGGCACAGTGATTCAGCCGGGAAGCAAGCCGGAAGCCGGTGTTCCCGGGCACTCGCATGATGTGGTGGAAAACGATAAGGTGGCAGATGACGGGAAAGATACTATGAACTCTGTCGCCGTCGGCTATTCGGCGAAAGCCTACGGTTTCCAGAATACGGCGGTGGGTGCCGCAGCGGAAACATATGACAGCAACTCTATGGCAATCGGTGTGGCGGCAAGGGCCAAAGGGCACTATGCCAGCGCTTTGGGCAAGCAGGCCTGGGCGGAAGGTGAAGAAGCTGTGGCAATCGGCCACTGGGCCCGGTCTGTCGGCGAATCCGCTGTGACACTGGGTGATTACTCCATGGTCTATGCTCTGGACGGCAAAACTCCAGTGAACAAGGCGGTGGCCATCGGCTCCTCTGCCCGGGCCGCTTCGGACAATTCCGTGGCGCTGGGTACCAATTCCCTGGCACTGGTCAAGGATGATGTGGCCACAAAAGCGTATCTGACAGACGAGGCCTTCGCGAAAGAGAACGGCGTGGTCTCCGTGGGAAATGCGGCATACCACGTGGGCGGAACCAATATCGACGAGAACCGCCGCCGCATCACCAACGTGGCAGGCGGCGCTGATGATTATGATGCCGTGAACGTGGCCCAGCTGAAGAAACTGGAGGCGAAAGTGGCAGGGGATGTCAAAGACGGCAAAGTGGACGTCCAGGCCGGCGGCAACCTCACGGTGACTGACGAAGCGGCAGCGGGCGGCGGCACGGTTTATACGGTGGCGCTGAACAAGGATATCGTCCTCTCCGATGCTGGAAGCCTGAAGTTCAAGGACACCCTTCTCAACGAGACCGGCCTGACCATCGCCGGCGGCCCGGTGATCCAGAAAACGAATGTGGATATGGGCGACAACATTATCCACAATGTGAAGGCGGGCGTTAAAGGCACGGACGCCGTGAACGTGAGCCAGCTGGAGGACCTGGCAGGGGATGTCAAAGGCAACAAGGTGGACATCGATGCAGGCGACAATCTCGCTGTGAGTAAGGCAGCAGGTGCGGACGGCGGCACGGTTTATACGGTGGCGCTGAACAAGGATATTGTCCTTTCCGACGCCGGCAGCCTGAAGTTCAAGGACACCCTTCTCAACGAGACGGGCCTGAGCATCGCCGGGGGCCCGGTGATCCAGAAAGCGAACGTGGATATGGGCGACAACATTATCCACAATGTGAAGGCGGGCGTTAAAGGCACGG
>CALAZX010000198.1 GCA_937926555.1 uncultured Negativicutes bacterium
GCCCCGTCCCGTTCAGCGGGATATCGGTCTGCCCCTGGAAGCGGAATGTCTTGTTGTAATCCGTCTCACCGTGACGTACCAGATACAGTTTCGCCATCACTTGTCCTCCGGAGGGGTGAAGCGGCAGGCGCCGTCGGCACAGCCGTCCTCATCGTGATCCCCGTGTCCGCCGTGGATCTCCAGGGTGCGGTACTGGCCGTCCTCACGGAGGATGAACTCCTCATCCCCGTCCTCGCAGTCACAGTCTTCATCGCCGCAGCCGCAGTCATCATGGTGATGGTCTCCGCAGCCGCAGTCTTCGTGGTCGTGACAGCCGCAACCGCAGTTCTCAGCGGTCTCTTCCCGGCCGGCGGCCAGTTTGTCCATCTGTTTCTTCAGGGAGAACTCCTCCACCTCGATATGGACCTGTGCCTCCTCGAAGGTCTCCATCTGGGTATAGGCCTTGATGCCGGCATCGAAAATGTCCAGGCAGGTCAGCGCGCCTACGCCGCTGCTGTCCGGCAGATTCAGTTTCAGCGGAGCCTCCAGTTTCAGATGCTCCAGGATCTCCGTCATGCCGGCTTCCGTGGACTCGTGGCCCGCGAAGCAGTAGCCCAGCACCGCCTCGTTGAACTTGGCGGCGGCCGCTGCTGCCAGGCAGACAGCCACGCCGTCCAGGATCACGGGGACCCGCAGGGCGGCGGCACGCAGGATGGCGCCGGTCATGGCGCTGATCTCGGGCACACCCAGTTTCTCCAGGAACAGGATGCCATCCCTCTCCTCCAGGAGCGGCAGCCACTTCTCAGGGGCCGGGGCGGTGGCGAAGGTGCCCAGACAGACAATCTCGCCTTTCTCCTCGCCGATGTATTCGCCGGTGAGCATGGCGCCCTCCTCGATCAGCTCCACCGTCTCCGTGCTGGTGACGAACTGGGCGAAGGGTTTAATCCGCACCTGGCGGCAGAGAGCCGTGATGGCCCGCTTGCCGGTGAAGATCTCCTCGATACGGTCTTTATAGGCCTCGGTGCCCCAGATAAGGAACAGCCGGCTCTCGGGGATCACCACCAGCTTCTTGTCGCTGGATCCGATAATGGCGGCGTAACGGTCCGTCATCCGCTCCAGCTGCGCCAGGGAGCCGATAGGTTTGATCAGATTGTCGAAGCGGGTCTGGGCCGCGTCGATGAGCTGCCGGCTCAGCGGCAGGATATCTGTAGCAAGTTCTTCAATATGCATAATTCTTCCACCTTTTCTTTATCAACTGAACAGCCCTTGCGCGAAGACAAAGTACGCGCAGAGCAGATAATAGACAATACCGCATTCCGTCAAGGCGCCGAAGGTGTCTCCGGTCAGTCCCCCCAGTCCCACTTTCAGGTAGAAGGCCGTCAGCAGGCAGGGCACCAGCGTCAGCAGGCCGATGAACAGATACGGGCTGCCGATGAGATGCAGGAACACCAGACCGGACGCCACGGCGATCACCGTGTACCAGGGGGAACCCCCGGTCTTGAACATCTCCCCCAGTCCGCCGGGACGGGCGTTGGGGAAATGCAGGATGTAGATCACCATCAGGGTCCGGGTCAGCACATAGCCGCCCAGCAGCACCGGCACCAGCCGTTCCGCCGGGATGGATGCGAACAGCGTCACTTTCGCCAGGATCAGCAGCACGGCGCCCAGCACCGCGTTGGCCCCCACATGGCTGTCCTGCATGATCTCCAGCTTCCGCTCCTTGGTGCGTCCGCTGAAGATACCGTCGGCGGTGTCCATGAACCCGTCATACATCAGAGTGCCGATGAAAAACAGCTCCGCCAGCACCAGCATCAGGCCCAGCATGTTGCCGGAAATGGCCAAGCTCTGGCCCAGGGTGGCCGCGGCGCCCATCAGTGCGCCCATCAGGAGACCGATTACCGGGAAGAAGGGTACAGACCGGGCGAAATCATCCGGGAACCAGCGTATCCGCTTGGTGACACGAATGCGGGTGAGAAACTCCAGCACCGTGAAAAAATCCCTGATGTACCGGAAGAATCCCGTGGAACGGTCCGGCAGTTTGATGTACAGGTGATTCAGGATGCCGTTGGTCTCCGGGTCCAGTCCCGTCCCTTTCTTTTTCAGATTTTCCTCAGCCATCTTCACGCCTCCATCTTTACGCGTCCGTCAGTTCGCGGTAGGTGTTCAGGGCGGTCTTCAGGATGGAGATCGCCAGGGAGGCGCCGGTGCCCTCACCCAGCCGCATGCCGGCGTTGACAATCGGTTTCAGCTGCAGCTCCTCCAGCATCTTCCGATGGCTCAGATCGGAGGACAGATGGGAGCAGAGCATGTATTTGGCGCATTTGGGCTCGATGCCGTAGGCGATCAGCGCCGCCGCGGTGGCGTTCACGCCGTCCACCATGGTGGGCACGTGCCGCGCCGCACCGGCCAGGATCATGCCGGCCAGGCCCGCATGGTCGTAGCCGCCCACTTTGCAGAGGATGTCGAAACCGTCCCCCGGAATGGGCTGGTTCACTTCCAGACCCCGGCGCACCACGTCGGTCTTGACCTTCATGCGCTCGTCATTGATGCCGGTGCCGCGGCCTACCGTCAGCTCCGCCGGCAGTCCGAAGAAGGCGGCGGCGATGGCGGCGGTGGAGGTGGTGTTGCCGATCCCCATCTCGCCAGTCTCCAGCATGTTGCAGCCGGCGTCGATCATCTCGTCGGCGATGCGCATGCCGTTCCGCAGGGCTTTCTCAGCCTGCTCGGCGGTCATGGCCGGGCCCCGGGTGAAGTCCTCGGTGCCCCAGGCCACTTTGCACTGGCGCACATGGTCCAGGTCGCTGACATCGAAATTCGTGCCGTTGTCCACCACCACCACGTTGGCGCCGGCATGGTTGGCCATCACGTTGGCGCCGGCGGTGCCGCGCTTGTAGCCTTTGATCATCTGCAACGTCACTTCCTGGGGGAAGGCGCTGACACCATACTGCGCGATGCCGTGGTCGCCGCACATCAGCAGCATGGTGGGCTGGATGCCCCGGATGCCGCGTCCGTCGGTCATGGTCAAGTAATCCGCAACCATGTCCTCCAGGATGCCGAAATGCTCTTCCTTGGCCAGTACTTTACGCCAGTTCTCTTTCACCTGCTTGCGGATATTCTCATTTGGCAGGTCAATATACAGATCTTCCACGTTAACCCTCTTTCCTGTCTTTCATTCCATTCTTTACTCTTTTGTTCTTGCTTCATTGCTTACGCTTCTGTTCCCGCCGCTTTTTGCCGGCGGGTTCCCGCTCTTCCGGGCAGCTCCGCCCGTAAGGCGGACTTCCTCAGTCCCGGTTTCCGTGTTCCGGTGCCCGGCCGCGCTTCTTAGGCCGGTTTCCGTGTTCCGGTTCTCAGCTTCTGTCGCCGGTGCTGTCATTGTCTCCGGCGCCTTCATTGTCGCCATCGAACTTGAACGCCAGCCGCTTGATGTCCACGGCCTGCCCGGCGATGACATAGAACACCTGGTCCGCCGCCTCGCCAATCTGCTGGTTCACCCAGCCGTTGATGTCCCGGTACTCCCGCGCCATGGGGTTGTCCGGCACGATGCCGGTTCCCACCTCGTTGGACACGAAGACCACGGTCTTGCCGGTCTCCTTCGCTGCGTCCAGCAGTTTCTGAATCTTCTTCCAGATGA
>CALAZX010000199.1 GCA_937926555.1 uncultured Negativicutes bacterium
CGCATCGCGGAGCAGGCTCTTCTGCTTTATCCGGCCCACCGGCCGGTATTTTTTTTATCCTGCGCACCTCATAAAAAGGTGGACTATCTTCTCATATGCCAGATCCGGGTGGGGTATTTTCCCATTGTCCAGGACCAGGTGGGGAGAAATCCCATCCTCCCTGGAAAAGTGGGGCATTTTCCCACACTTCATGAACCGGTGGAGCATTTTCCCACACTTCATGGACCGGTGGGGCGTTTCCCCACACTTCCCGGTCCAGTGGGGTGAAATCCCACGGATTCCGCTCATTCCTCCGCGGAATCGTCCTTCATCAGTTCCACCAGCACCTGGGTCAGTTTCTCCAAGGCCTCCAGAGTGATGTACTCCAGGGAGCCGTGGAAATTGTGGCCGCCGGTGAAGATGTTGGGACAGGGCAGCCCGTGGGCCGACAGCACGGAGCCGTCGGTACCTCCGCGGACCGGAGCGATGCAGGGCTCCACCCCTGCGGCCCGGTACGCCTTCATGGCCCGTTCCACAATCCCGTATACCGGCTCGATGTACTCCTTCATGTTGGCGTACATCTCGGTGAGCTGGCAGCGGACCGCGCCCTCCCCGTACTTCCGGTTCATCAGTTCCACGCAGGCCAGCATGTATTCTTTCCGGCCGTCCAGGACCTTCCGGTCATGGTCACGGAGGAAGAAGTCCAGCGACGCGCTCTCCACGCCGCCCTGGATCCGGACGGGATGGTAGAAGCCCTCGTGGTCCTCCGTATATTCCGGCGCCTCTCCCGCAGGCAGCAGGGCCAGGAACTCCGCCGCCATCTTGATGGCGTTCCGCATGGTGTGCTTGGCGGAACCGGGATGGACCGCGATGCCCGTGAAATCCACTGTGGCGTTGCAGGCGTGGAAGGACTCGTAGTTCAGCTGCCCCACCGCGCCGCTGTCCACCGTATAGGCGAAGTCCGCCGGGAAATCGTCATAGGGGAAATGGACGGGACCGTGCCCCACCTCCTCGTCCGGGGTGAACGCCAGGAGGATTTTGCCATGGGGAATCTCCGGATGACGGAGCAGATAGGAGCAGGCCGTGACAATGCCGCAGATGCCGGCCTTGTCGTCAGCTCCCAGCAGCGTGGTGCCGTCGGTGGTGATCAGGGTCTGCCCCACATACCGCTTCAGGTCGGGGAAGACCTCCGGGTCCAGGAAACGGCCGGGGCTCAGCTCCAGGCATGAGCCGTCATAACCAGGATGGACCTGCATATCCATAAGGCCGTCGGGAGCCTCGCAGCTGGTGTCCACATGGGCGATGAGCCCCATCACCGGCAGCTTCTTGTCCGTGGTGGCCGGCAGCTCCGCCAGCACATAGCAATGCTCTTTCAGGCGGACATCGGAAAATCCCAGTTCTTTCAGCTCCCGTTCCAGTTCCCTGGCCAGGACCCACTGTTTCTCCGTGGTGGGTGAGGTCTTGGAATCAGGATCGGAGTTGGTGGGGATCTCCACATACCGTCTGAAACGCTGCAGCACTTCCTCTTTGTCGATTGACGCCAGTTTCTCTTCCATATCCGTCATCATCCATCATCCTTTCTGTATGAGCGCGCCCGATCGCGCTGCTCATCATCTCAATCAACCTCAATCAGCCCCCCTTAGGGGACGGAGCCGGCCTTGTCCACTTCTTTGATTCTTTCTGTTTCGACAGCGCCGGCTGATTCTCCTGCCTGCCCTTCCCTCTTTCCGGGACAGGTCCACCACTTTTCCGGAGCAGGAGCGGCATCTTTCCCCGCAAAAAAGAAGCCCCTGCACGGGTTCCGGGGAAGACGCTTTGGTCTCCCTTCTTCTTCCGCACAGGGGCTTCCTGTGAAGTCATGGCTATTCCGCCGCAGTCTGCTGTCCCTCGACAATCAGCCGGCGCCGTTCATGACGGGTTTCTTATTTTGCTGCCTCGCCGTTGTCCTTCACCAGTTCCACCAGCACCTGGACCAGTTTCTCCATGGACTCCAGGGTGATGTACTCGAAGGAGCCGTGGAAGTTGTGGCCGCCGGTGAAGATGTTCGGGCAGGGCAGTCCGTTGGCGGACAGTACGGAACCGTCGGTGCCGCCGCGGACCGGCTCGATGTTGGGCTCCACGCCGGCAGCGCGGTAGGCTCTCATGGCGCGCTGCACGATGCCGTATACCGGCTCGATGTACTCTCTCATGTTGCAGTAGATGTCTTTCAGGTCACATTTCACGGTGTCCTTGCCGTATTTCTTCTCCAGCAGTTCCACGCAGGCTTCCATGTAGGCTTTGCGTTTCTCCAGGATGGCCCGGTCGTGGTCACGCAGGATCAGTTCCAGCACAGCCTTCTCCACGCCGCCCTGGATGCGGACGGGATGGTAGAAGCCCTCGTAGTTCTCGGTGTATTCCGGAGCCTCGCCGGCAGGCAGCAGGGCCAGGAACTCGTTGGCCATCTTGATGGCGTTGCGCATCATGTGCTTGGAGGAGCCGGGATGCACAGAGATGCCGGTGAACTCCACTTTGGCATTGCAGGCGTTGAAAGTCTCGTAGTTCAGCTCGCCCACGGCGCCGCCGTCCACGGTGTATGCGAATTCCGCCGGGAAGTCGTCATAGGGGAAGTGTGCCGTGCCGCGGCCGATCTCCTCATCGGGAGTGAAGGCCACCAGGATCTTGCCGTGGGGAATCTCCGGATGGGCCAGCAGGTAGGCGCAGGCGCTGACAATGCCGCAGATGCCGGCTTTGTCGTCAGCGCCCAGCAGGGTCTTGCCGTCGGTGGTGATCAGGGTCTGTCCCACATAGTCCTTCAGCTCGGGGAACATCTCCGGATCCAGGATGCGGCCCGGGCTCAGCTCCAGGGCGCTGCCGTCATAGTTCTCATGGATCTGCATGTCCAGGGGGCCGTCAGCGGCCTCGCTGCTAGTGTCCACATGGGAGATCAGTCCCATCACCGGCAGCTCTTTGTCCGTGGTGGCCGGCAGCTCCGCCAGTACATAGCAGAATTCGGTCAGACGCACGTTGGCGAAGCCCAGCTCCTCCAGCTCGCGCACCAGCTCTTTGGCCAGCACCCACTGCTTCTCGGTGCTGGGGCTGGTCTCGGAACCCTCGTCGGAATTGGTGGGGATCTCCACATACCGTCTGAAACGTGCCAGAATTTCCTCTTTGTCGATTGATGCCAACTTGTTATCCATGCCAATCATCCTCTCTTTTTTTGTCGCGGGGCGCACCCCCGCCATTCCGCGGGTCCTGCCGCATGCCCGGGCAGTCATCCCCTTCCGGAATGTCTGTCCGTTCACAGCCGGGCCTTCCGCCCGGTCCGCGGATCTCTCCGCATTCCCGGCGGCCGGTCCGCCCTCGCGGCCTATCTCTCCCGCAGTCTTCTCAGCAACTCCTCCACTGTGACGCCCAGCAGAGGATGGGTCACCTCCGGGGCGATCGCCGCCAGAGGGGCCAGTACAAACTCACGGTTCTGCATGTCCGGATGGGGCAGCTTCAGGTCCGGTGTGTCCAGCACCCGGTCCCCGTAGAGCACCAGGTCCAGGTCGATATTCCGCTCTCCCCAGTGGCGCAGCCGTTTCCGTCCCATCTCCCGCTCCGTCTCCAGCAGCATCCGGAGCAGCTCCTCCGGCTCCAGGTCCGTCCGGACCTCCGCCACCGCGTTGACGAAATCGGGCTGGTCCGTGACGCCGTAGGGCGCCGTCACCAGGAACGGGGAGACCTTCACCGTCTCCACGCCTTTCTCCGCCAGCAGCGCCAGGGCGCTGCGCAGGTTCTCCTCCCGGTCTCCCAGGTTAGCCCCCAGGGCCACAAAAATCCGTTCTCTCATCACGTCACATTCTCTCTGTCAATGTCCGCGGCCGTAGCCGCACGAAACTTTGTCACTTCCGGCAGGTCCGCTATCTATCGTCCGCTGCCGCCCGTCTGCCCCAGCCGGCCGCATTGCGGCCATGCCGGCAAACGCATGTCATTCCACGTCCCGGATGGCTTCCAGCATCCGGATCAGCCGCACGTGCTCCCGCACATCGTGGACACGGACCATGTCCGCGCCGCAGGCCAGGGCCGCCGCGGTCACCGCCATGGTTCCCTCCAGCCGCTCCTCGGCGGGCAGGTCACCCAGCACATGGCCGATGGTTGTCTTCCGGGAGGCCGCCATGAGGACGGGATACTCCGTGCCGGTGAGGCTGTTCAGGTTCTGCATCAGTTTCAGGTTCTGCCGGTCATCCTTGGCGAAGCCGATGCCCGGGTCCAGCATGATCCGGTCGGCACCCACGCCCCGCTGCCGCCGCCGGTCCGCCCGCTCCAGCAGATGGGCCGCCACCTCCTGGACCACGTTGCCGTACTCGCACTGCTTCTGCATGTTCTTGGGCTTGCCCTTCATATGCATCAGGATGATGGGGGCGCCGGTCTCGCAGACCACGTCCTCCATCAGGGGGTCGGCGTCCATGGCGCTGATGTCGTTGATGATGTCGGCGCCTGCAGCCACCGCCTCCCGGGCCAGTCCGGAGCGGTAGGTGTCCACGGAGATGACGCTCTCCGGAAAACGGCGCTTGATGGCCTCGATGGCGGGCAGCACTCTGTTCCGCTCCTCCTCCGGGGTCACCGGGTCAGAGCCGGGACGGGTGGACTCGCCGCCGATGTCCAGCACCGCGGCACCGTCAGCCAGCATCCGTTCCGCCTGTTCCAGGACGGCGTCCTGTCCCTGGCGGCGGGAACCGGCGAAGAAGGAGTCCGGGGTCACGTTGATGATGCCCATCACCGCCATCTTCCCGTACTCCAGCCGCCGGCCGTCAGCCAGCAGCGTGCTCTTCCCTTTCCTGGCCAGATAGCCTTCCAGCTCCGCCACGAAACCGGGGATGCCGAAATAGGGCATCTGTCCCAGCTTGTACAGCAGGATGTTGTAATGTTTCCGGCTGCCCAGCAGGATCACGTCCACCTGGGGCTGGGCGCAGGTGATGGCGGACCCGGGGACAGCACAGTCGCCGCCTGCCGCCAGCATCTCCTGCTTGATGATGTTGGCCGCGGGGGTACGCACCCCCACCAGTTTCAGCGGGATGATCCGGGATTTCCCCAGCATGATGTCCAGGGCCCCGGGATACACCTTCAGTCCTTTTATCTCCTCCATCAGGCTATGGGGATTGATCTCATAAATCATCGGGATTCCATCCTTTCTCCACTGTCGCGAAAGCGTTATGATTGTGGATGCTCTCGCAGCTCTCCACCGTGGCCCGGTACCAGGTGATACTTGCTCCAGCCGCCGGCTGCCGCGCTATTTCTCGCTGCTCCCGCTCCACGCCGCGGGGACCCGCGACGGCGTGCTCGGTGACTAACTTCCCGTCGGGCCGTTTCAGGAGGCCGTATACCGGCGCGCTGGCCGCACGGTCCGCCATGTCCGCCAGCTCCTCGATCCAGACGAAATCATCCGCCTTGATCTCCAGGGAGGCGATGGCCCGCTGGTTGTGGGCGCCGTACTCGCTGATCTCCTTGGAGCAGGGGCACAGGGTCTGGATGGGGATCTGCACGGAGATGGTCAGGTCGAACTTCTTCCCCTTCTGCACCGTGTAGACGCAGTCCAGGTCCATCAGGGACTCCAGGCCGCTCACCGGTGCGGTCTTGCGGATGAAATAGGGGAACTCCATCTTCATGTAGGCGCTGTCCGCCTGCAAGGTCTCCTTCAGCTCGTCCATGATCTTCTCCAGGGAATGGAGGTTCACCGCCTCCAGGGTCTGCAGGCACTGGACGAACCGGCTCATATGGGTGCCACGCAGGTCCCGGGGCAGGTCCACCGCCAGGGCGATGTTGGCCACGGTATGCTGCTCACCCCGGTTCCGGTCCTTCAGCACAATGGGCCAGCGCAGGTCGCGGATTCCCACATGCTTCAGGGGCACATTGCGCACGTCCTTCTCGGACTGGACATCTTTCAGCATAGTACCCCCTTGGAGAACTCACCGGTATAGATGCAGCCGCTGGTCCTCGTCTCCCACACCTGCACCTCGGCCAGCCGGTAGTTGGGGCCGTGGAGAGGCTCCTCCAGACGCTCCCACACCCAGATGGAGATGTTCTCCGCGCTGGGGTTGGGGATCACGTCATTGAGCAGCTGATGGTCCAGTCTGGACAGCACCAGCTCCTTCACGATATTCTTCAGCCGGGTGAAGTCCAGGACCATCCCCTCCTCGTCGGGGCGCCCTTCCACCTTCACCACCAGCTTGTAGGTATGTCCGTGCATATGCTCGCACTTGCCGTTGTAGCTGGGCAGATAATGAGCCGCGTCGAACTCGAACTCTTTCAGTACAATCATGCCATTCCCTCCGTCACACTTTCAGTCCGCCGAAGTCCGGCTGCTGCCGGAACGCTTCGTACACCACCACCGCCACCGAATTGGACAGGTTCAGGCAGCGGGCGTCGTTGACCATGGGGATCCGCAGGCAGTTCTCCGCGAACTCCTCGTGGATCCAGTCCGGCAGTCCGGCGGTCTCCCGCCCGAACACCAGGAGGCTTTCCGGGTCGAACTTCACATCCGTGTAGCGCTTGTGCGCCTTGCTGGTGAGAAAATATTTCGGGTTGTCCGGATACTTGGCGAACACCTCCCGGATATCGTCATAATAATGGATATCCAGCATGTGCCAGTAGTCCAGGCCGGCCCGCTTCAGGGACCGGTCGTCAGTATTGAAACCCAGGGGCCGCACCAGGTGCAGATGGCAGCCGGTGACGGCGCAGAGCCGGGCGATATTCCCTGTGTTGGCGGGAATCTCCGGCTGATACAGTACAATATGCATTTCCTTCTCCTTCTTTATGATCAGCGTCTGTCATCAGCGCAGGGACATGGGGCGGTTGGACACCACCACGCCGGACCGGCCATTTTTGTTCTTGCGGGCCAGCCGCCGCTGCTCCTTCTGACGCTTCTTCTCTTCCTTCTCCATCCGTTTGCGGAGCTTCTCGTTCTGCTTGCGCAGCTTCTCCCGCTCCTTGGCCTTGCGGATCTCGCTCTTCCGGTCCGCCACGCCGCCCTTCACGGGGGTGGAGCTGACAGTGCCGCCCTGTACAGGACCGTGGGTCCCGGGTCCGGCCACACCGGTGGTCTTGGCCCACCTGTCGATCTTGGGGTCGATGGACCAGCGGTCGTCCGGCATCTCCTTGCCCGTCTTCAGCGCGTGGATATACCGCTCATACTGCTTGGCGTAGACGGCTTTCAGGCCGTAGTCCTTCCACATGTCCGCCGGAGCCTCGTCCGGGAAGCGGAGCATCAGCTCACGGGCGTTGAAGATCTTCTCCGCGTACATGGGTCCCATGGCCCAGGTTCCGCTGAGCCCCTTCCACTTGTCAATGAGCCCCTTCTGGAGCCGCAACGCATGGGCTCCCTTGTAACGGGGGTCGATGATGGGCGTCTTGGGCTTCTCCTTGGAAGCGTAGGCCATCAGATGCTGGATATGGGCCCGCACCCCGTCACGGGGCGTGGGGAACGCCGCACCCTTCACACCGCCACCGATGGTGCCAAGCCCGCAGAAGTTGTGCTGCCAGGCCTGGACGTCGCCGCCGTAGGCGAAGTAGCCGGTCTCCACCAGGGCCTGGGCCAGAGCCAGGTCGGGGCGGATCCCCTCACGGCCGGCCTCCTCCCAGTAGAGATCCACAATCTCGCCCACGCTGCAGCCCACGCTGAGCACCGGGTTCCGGCTCATGATCAGCTGGGCCGCCTGGTTCTTGGTGGCCACGCTCTTGCCGAAGAAGGACACCTTCTCGTAGCCGGCGGGCAGCAGGAAGTCATTGTTCCGGATGGTGTGACCGGCACGGGTGATGATCTTGCCCAGCCCCACCGGAGGCACCGTGGCGGGGACCTCGATGGTCTTCCCCTCCTCCACGTGCTCGCTCAGCTGCCAGTTGCGCCGGTTCTTCTCGGCGGCTTCTTTCTTCGCCTTCTCGGCCTTCCGTGCCGCCTCCACCCTGCTGCGCCAGCTGCCTGCCGCCGGTTTCGCCGCGGCGGTGCCGGCTTTCGCCGCATCAGCTTTCACGCTTGCGGATGCTGCCGGTTTGGCGGCTGAGGCCTTGGCGGTCGCGGGCTGCCACTTGCTGCCGGAGACTGTCGCGGCCTTGCCGGCTGCGTGTTTCGCCGCAGGCGCGGCCTTCCCCTCCGGCGTTTTCGCGGCAGCAGGCTTCGCCGCGGCGGGAGTTCCCGTCTGCGGGGGTGCCGGCTTCTTCCAGGCGCTCCTGGTCTGTGTCACGGCTGTCTTCGGTGCGATGGGCGGAACCGCGGACGCCTCCCCCAGAACGGGAGAGAGCAGCAGGATTCCGGCCAGCGCCACTTTGCAGCCTTTTATCATAAATGTCATCAATTCATCCTCCGTTGTTCTCATAAAAAACCGGGATTACAATATCTCATTTTATACTATTTTACCGTGGGATGTAAAGCCGCAAGGCCAATGTGGAATCATTCCGGATTCCCCCATCTCCTCCCGGCTGCATTTTTATGATATAATGAAGGCGTATGAATTGTTATCTGTCTGCAACAGATACAACGTTTATTCAGATTATATAAGGAGTGATTGTATGTCAGCTGAATTCCGCTATATCCATCATGCATGCTTCACCGTGACCGCAGGCGGGGAGACCCTGATCTGCGACCCGTTCCTGGACGGCAATCCCAGCCACATCAAGTGCGAGGACCTGAAGGTGGACTACATCTTCATCTCCCACTTCCATGACGACCATCTGGGCTGCGCCTTCGAACTGGCGAAACAGTGCGACGCCCTGATCATCACCACCGCTGAGATCGCCGCTGCCGCCGCTGAGGCAGGCTGCCGCGCCCACGCCATGCACCTGGGCGGCACCTACAAGTTCCCCTTCGGCAAAGTGCGTGTGACTCTGGCCTTCCACGGAAGCGGTATCGCCGGCGGCCATGCCTGCGGTTTCATCGTTGATTTCCACGGCGCCTCCTTCTACTTTGCGGGAGATACCGGCCTGTTCAGCGATATGCAGCTGCTGCAGGACCTGGACCCCTTCCATTACGCCATCATCCCCATCGGCGGCAACTTCACCATGGATCCGGACGACGCGGCGAAAGCGGCGGCCTACCTGAAGGCTCCCGTGGTGATCCCCATCCACTACAACACCTGGCCGGTCATCGCCCAGGATGTGCAGGCCTACAAGGACCGTGTGGAAAAAGCCCTCCCCGGCGTGGAGGTATGCGTGGTAGACCCCGGCGATGAGATGGCCTGGGAATAAGACTAAAAAACGGCAGTATACTGAAGACCTAACAAATCACAGGATAATATGACATCGGACAGCTAGTTCCGGATTAAAAAAACGAGATTGCAGCGAATACTGCAATCTCGTTTTTTTGTCGTTTTTATTTATCCGGATACATGCATTGCCCTATGTAGCGGACTGTCTCCGCAGTATGGATTCCGGGTGCGACTAATCTCTTGTAAGGAAGCGGATAAACCCTGTTCTCTTTCACAGCCTTCAGTTTCCTCAGCTGCCCCTCACGGATTTTAGCCAACGCATTCCGTTCCTCCTCTTTACCGCCATGATGAACGATAAAGATAATATCAGATTCCGCAGTGAGAAGCTCCTCCATACTGATAAACGGCGCCTTATAATCCACAATATCTCCGCCAAGTTTTGTAACAATGTCCCCACTGAGAAGATTTTTCCCGAAAACTTCTATATTATTGGGCATGAATTCAACCACAAGCACACGAGGCCGCTTTCCATCTGCGGATTGCCTGCCATATCGTTCCAGCTCCCGCCGGATTCCTGTTATCTCATCTTGAGCCTGTTTTTCCTGTCCAAAAACAGTTCCCATATTCCTTAAAAAATTCTCTTCACTCTCCACTGTACAGGCGGGGAAGTTTCCTAACGAAGGGATTGGACCGGAAGCATCCTGTATATATGTTCCAATGCCATTCTGCTGCCAGAAGACTGTGTCCCCTAAAGCCTGGGGTCCAAAAAACCTGCGCATAGCCAGAATGAAGTCAGGCCGCAATGCGATCGCTCCTTCTTGTGAAAGAGAAGCTCCATGCACCGCCGCATGAGGAAATCTCTTTTTGTAAGATTCCAGGTATGTGGGATCTTCCAGAACCATACTGCATACAGAATCTCCGGCGCCAAAAGCCAGCAATGTGTCAGCAGCGTTCATTCCGCAGACAATAATGCGCTCCGGCTTGAGAGGAACCCTGCTTTTCATGGTTGTTCCCGTAAATGAGTAATTCTCCACAGTGACATAATCTGTTGCGGATTTCCCCATTTTTGTCTCATCCGCCATTCCTGCAGGGGATTTTCCGCAAGCCGCAGCCACTATCATTATTCCGATAATCAGAACGCCGCAAAGAGGCCGCAGAATCGACCACAAAATGCTGCTGAATCCCTTCTTGATCATATCTGCGCCTCCTTGTGCCGCTTTTTACATATCATGCAGACTTTCTGCTATCAGAATTTATACTGGACGCCTGCCATGAATGTTCTTCCCAATGTATAGAAATCACCATCGGGATCAGAGAGATCTTTCCGGTTGAACACATTGTTCACATCAAAAGTGAAGGATGCATCGTCATTGAAACTGTATCCATAATGGATATTGGACAGCAATAACGGCTTGACCCCTTTCTGGCTGCTGTTGTTCACACGTTTTCCCATGTAACTCAGATTGATAGCTGCAACATTCTTATCATCATGCCAGTTTACAGCCGTCATCAGCTGATACCGCCCCAATACATCTTTCCATGCGGAATTGTCGTTAGCCTTGTTTTCCGGTTTGCTGTAAATTCCTCCCACCGTCATATCCCAGTGAGAATCAAGTTTCTTGTTATACTCAGCCTCAACACCTGCATTCCGGTAACGTGCCGCATTATAAGACTGGCTCATTGACGTTCCGCCTACAGTTACCCTCCGGCTTGTAATCTGGTCTTTCAGATCAATTCTGAACAATGCCACCTTGAAGGAGTCATCGGCGCCCTGGTTTTTGAAACCAACTTCATAATTCCACCCATATTCAGGTTTCAGGTCAAGATTTTCCAGGATGACACCACTGGAATAATAAAGCTGCCGGAAGGTGGGCATCCGGAAGGACCGGCCGGCATTGGCATATAAAGAGCTGTTCTCACCCAGCTTAGTTATAGCCTGCAGTTGCGGTAAAAACGCATTGTAATTTCCCGCATCAGAACGGATCATATCTTCACGCATGCTCAGAATCAGATGGGTCGCATCGCTGAGATGCTTGTCATATTGCCCATAAAGAGAATAGCCATTCAGTCCGTAGGTTCCGAAACGGGCTTCCGGTTTCAGCGGACTTGCGCTGTTTCCGAACATCTTGAATTTCTGATTCTCATCCACATAGGTCTCACGTTTAAGAGATGCGCCCAGAAGAGCCGTGTCCTTATCCAGATTCCATACTTTTTGGCCATCAGCCCCGAAATGACGATGTTTGCTGCGCTCCCATTCCAGATTATCCTTGTTCACAACATAGTAATCCGGATTTCTGATGGAACGTTCGTTGTAATAGATTTTAGCCTGACCGCCATTCTTATCATCATAACGCAATTGGGTGAAATGCTCCCGGTCGTCATACATGAAGTGCTGCAAGGTATTCTCATCAGCATCATTGTAATCAATAGTGTACTTCTTCTGATTGTACATATATTCAGCAGTCAGATTGTCGTCAATTTTATATGTGAGTCCAAGATGGTTTTTCTTGCTGTCGCCGAATCCCATATAGTAGGGGATTTTCACACCATTGATAGTTTTGGTACCTTTGACACGGGTGATATTCCCCACCTCACCCATTTCTTCACGTCCAGCGGTGATACCTACCCGATCCAGTCCCAAAGCAAGCTTATAGTTATGCTGTCCTTTATTTCCCAGCGCGATTCCAACCTGGTTCTGGTAGCCGTCTTTTGTGATGATATTGACTACGCCGCCATATGCCTCACTACCATACAGAACAGCGCCACCACCTTTTACAACCTCCACTCGTTCCACTGCCCCCAGGGGAACCATGTCGAGATGACTGACGTTATTGAAACTCATGGGTACGCCATTCAGAAGAACCAGCGTTCCGCCTTTGATGCCCCGCAGACTTACCGTGCTGTTTCCTGTAATCCAGCTCTGGTCATGCGGGCCCATCTGGGAAAAATACACCCCTGCTTTATATTTCAGCGCTCCAGCAACATCTGCAGCTCCCGTCTGCATCAGCGCCTCACCCGTATACACGCTGACATCCGCCGGAGTATCCAGCAAAGATTTCTCGTAACGCATCGCTGTCACGCTCATTTCATCCAACGTGAACTCGGAAAGATTCTCCGCAGCTTGAACGCTTACAGCTCCACACAATAAAGCAGCTCCGATTAATAACGTAAGTTTCTTGTTCATAGTTGCCTCCCTATCGATAATATTTACTATTAAAATGATATAGCAACAGCGAATGCAAGTCAATATTTCTATACCGGAGCATTTTTTCCGCAAATATTTTTTTATTGTCCGCCAATCCCTTATATATCAACGCCTTTAAATGCCAACTCAAGAGTTTTGTTAGTGGATACGCTGTAAATCTACTTCATATACTGTAAAGAAATGCAACGGATAGATGGATACTGTGAAGCAATGCGCAAAGCACCTTCCGATAGACCTGCCGATACGAAAATAATCCCCGGTTGGCCTTTTTTTCCACACTGCATCTCTCCAATATCGAAAATATCCGTTGCCGCATCGAGAAACTCCTCGGCTGACAGTGCGGTACTTTGCCAGAAGATGAGTCCTATACAGCATTCCTCTCTTCCTTTAATCAGAATATAATCGTGCTTTCCGACCTCGTCTTTCTGTACTTCTTCCCAACTGAACCCGACGGCATCAATTTTTGTTAACGGCAGATCTTTTCTATCTTGAAGAATCGCCACATGCTGTAGGCAAATCCGACGAAAAACCTCTTCACAATAGGAACTGTAAATTTCTTCATTTACGTGGTCCCAGACACATTTTCCTTTCCCTGTGCTGATAAGGGAAATCCACGGGAAAACAAATCGGTACCAGAACAGGAGACCCGTATCATGGATTGTATAGAAAGTTTTCTTATGCTGCTTTTTGATATGTTTCTCCTCAGCGGCGACAACCCGTTGCAGAAGACCTGTTTCAGTCAGGACGCGTAAATATTTTGCCAGTTTATTGCTTTCCCACTCCATGTTTTCCGCAATATCTTTAGGACGTCGGAGTCCATTAGCTACAAGCTCGAGAATCCTATTATACATGTGAGGAATTCGAAGATCAGCTCCTTCAAGAGCCTGTATCCCCCAATCGTTGCACATTTCTGCTGAAAAACAGGCTTTCATAATTTCCTCATCACCTCGCACACCTCCGTCAAAAAGATTGAGGCGAGCCGGTCTTCCCCCGGAAACTCCATAAAGCAGAACCCTCTCGGTCTGAGAGAAAGAAGCCCCAAACCAAGGCAGCATCTCCATATAGCGTAACGGCTCCAGAGTCATGCACGTCACAGATTGACGGCCAAAAGCTTTCTCCACGGTCCGTGTCAGCAGCTTTCCATCCCGGCAAGCGAATATAAGCAATAGATTTAACGCCTTATAATGCTGGTTAAGCAGCATTTCCAATTCCTGCCATAAGTTGCTGAAAGTCTTCATCAGCCAGTCAGCATTGTCGAATACAAGCGCAATCTCTTCCTGAAGCGATCTCTCCACAATCCATTTCAGTTCAGTACGCCAGTCGGGTGTCTCTTTATTACAGTCCTGAGTATACATATTCCGGTATTTCCCTGATTCAACCCCCATCTCACTGGCAAACAGACGCTCATTCAGAGTCATATCTCCACTTCGTACCGCATAATAGAATGCCTCATGTGTACGGCAGAATTCCTGCAATAACCGGGTCTTACCGATTCCTTTCGTTCCATTCACGCATACTATTTTCAGCCCTTGGAGCACAAACAAATCTCCAAGCTGCTTCAGCTCTTTATCTCGCCCTATAAAATCCATATTTTCACCAACCCAACTTTATAGTTTACTTATTTCGAGTATACTATATCAAAATAATTCATTCAAGTTTACTGATCAGGGATAAAAAATAGGATTGCAGCAATGACTGCAATCCTATTTTTTATCTGCTTATTTTCTTCTGCGTTTCTATTGATTGGTTTGTACCTAAGCAATAACTTCCTTATTTGCATCACAGAATCAAGCTGACTGTAGAGAAAAGCTCTCCAGCTCGTAGACAGAGTGTCTCCACCATTACTCATTCCCGAATCAGCTCAATCTCCGCTCCAGGAAACCGTTCCCGCCAGTAGCGCAGGTTGGTATTCTTCTGTCCCCGCAGCTTCGATTCCAGTTGCATGGGGAAAGATATCCGCACCTTGGAGACTTGCTTCTCATCCGACAACGCCACTTCCACGGTGATCTCCGGCCGCCCCGGCAGGATGGCGAACCGCCGCTCTTTGCGGCAGCCTTCCCCCGCCTCGGACAGCATCTCCGCCACCACTTCCGTCACGGCGTCGCGGCAGACCCGGCTCTTCACCAGTTCCCCCATGGCCGGATGGAAGGGACCCGCCAGGATGTTCCCCGGCCGGCACAGCTCCTCATCGGGCTGGAGACCGATACGGATGACCTTAATGCCCCGCTCCTCCAGCCGCCGGTACACGTAGGCCGCCCGGTCCGCCGCCTCCTCCACGGACAGCGGCGTGAACAGCCCCTGGCGCCACTGCTCCTCCAGCGGTGTCCCCTTCACTACCAGGAGGGGATAGATCCGGGCGATGTCAGGTTGCAGACGGCAGACATCATCCACCGTCTCCCGCAGGGATTCCCGGCTCTGCCCCGGCATCCCCACCATCAGCTGCAGGCCCACGGAGAGGCCTGCCTCGCGGAGAAGAGCCACCGCCCGGACCACGTCCTCCCGGGTATGGCCACGGCGCGCCTTCTCCAGCACCCTGTCATCCAGGGACTGGACACCCAGCTCCACGAGAGTCACCCCGTGACGCTTCAGCAGGTCGATCCGGGGCTCATCAATATAGTCCGGCCGGGTGGAGACCCGGACCGAACCGATGACCCCGGCGGCTCTCAGTTCGTCCACAGGAGCGAAAAGCCGCTTCTGCAGGTCCATGTCCAGGCCGGTGAACGAACCGCCGTAGAACGCCGCCTGGTTGCTTCTGGAGGGGGCGATCCACTGACGGTACTTCCCGATCTGACGGACTACGTCCTCCACGCCGGTCCGCTTCTCCCCGCTGATGGTCTTCTGGTTGCAGAAGACGCACTGATGGGGGCAGCCCGCATGGGGTATGAATATAGGGAAAATCGCCACAGCGTCCACTCCTCTCTTCATCATATAAAAAGAGGAGCGTACCCCAAGGCACGCTCCTCCTGCGCCGTCTTTCCACGGAAAAACGGTCAGATCTCGTCTTTGATGTTCGGCGCGTTCAGTCTTTCCAGCGCTTCACGGGCGGCCTGCTGCTCGGAGTCTTTCTTTCTCCGGCCGGTGCCGCTTCCCAGCTGCTCTCCGTTCACAATCACGCCGGATGTGAAGATCCGGTTGTGTTCCGGACCGGAATAGGTCAGCAGTTCGTAAGCGATGTCGGTCTGGTCGCCGTGCTGCAGGTATTCCTGCAACATGCTCTTATAGTCTCCCAGCATCAGAAGGCCGTTGCACACGGCATTGATCTCTTTCTCCAGGAGATTCAACAGATATTCACGGGCGGCATCCAGCCCCTGGTCCAGGTAGTAGGCACCCAGAACCGCCTCGAAGGCATCCGCCAGAATGGACGGGCGGGCATTCCCGCCGGAGATCAGCTCTCCTTTGCCCATCCGCAGATACTTGCCCAGGTTCATACGCCGGGCACAGCGGTACAGGGACGTCTCACAGACAACCTGCGCTCTCAGTTTCGTCAGCCGGCCTTCATCGAAGGTGGTGAACTTGTTGAACATGTAAGTACTGACAATCAGGCTCAGCACAGAGTCCCCCAGGAACTCCAGGCGTTCATTATGCTCGTTACGAGGATAGCCTTTGGTCTCATGGGCATAGGAAATATGCGTGAGGGCCAGATTCAGCAACTCATAGTTTTGCATTGTTATGCCCAGGCTGTCGCAAAGTTCTTTCAGCTCCGCCTCGCGCTCTTTATCGCATTTGGCTCTAACAATCTTATCCATAGTTATCTCAGTCTTCGTATTTTTTCAGTACGATAACGGCATTGTGGCCGCCAAAACCGAAGTTGGAGGACATGGCCACTTTCACGTCGGCCTTGCGTGCCTCGTTGGGAACGTAGTCCAGATCCAGACCTTCGTCCAGGTCCTGGTCCTTGTAGTTGATGGTCGGGGGGATCACGCCATGCTCGATGGTCAGTGCGGTGGCTACAGCCTCCATGCCGCCGGCAGCACCCAGCAGGTGACCGGTCATGGATTTGTTAGAGCTCATGGGCACTTTGTAGGCGCGCTCGCCGAAGATCTTCTTGGATGCCAGGGTCTCGTTCAGGTCGTTACGGTGGGTGGAGGTGCCATGTGCGTTCACATAGTCCACGTCATCCGGGGTCAGACCTGCGTCTTTGATGGCTGCCAGCATGCACTCGGCAGGCATCACGCCGCTGGGATCGGGAGCGGTGATATGGTAAGCGTCGGTGTTCATTGCGAAACCGGCCAGCTCAGCGTAGATATGGGCACCGCGTTTCTTAGCGTGCTCCAGTTCCTCCAGAACCACAACGCCGGCGCCTTCGCCCATGACGAAACCGTCACGTTTCTTGTCGAAGGGGCAGGATGCTGCCTGGGGATTCTCGTTGTTGGTGGACAGGGCCTTCATGTTGGCGAAACCTGCGATGGCGATCGGGGAAACAGCTGCTTCCGCACCGCCTGCGATCATGATGTCGGCATCACCATACTGGATGCTGCGCATAGCGTCGCCGATGCAGTTGGTGCCGGTGGCGCAAGCGGTCACGATTGCGGTGTTGGGGCCCTTGAAGCCCAGCGCGATACCGATGTGCGCTGCGGGCATGTTGGGGATCTCCATGGGGATGAAGAACGGGCTGATCTTGGAGGGTCCGCGGTCATGATATTTCATGGACTGCTCCAGGAAAGTCTCGATGCCGCCGATGCCGGTGCCTACGCACACGCCGCAACGGGCGGGATCTTCCTCTTCCATGTTCAGTTTGGCGTCAGCCACGGCCTGTTTGGCTACAGCTACAGCGAACTGTGCCACACGGTCCATGCGGCGGCCGTCTTTCTTGTCGATGTACTGAGTGTAGTCGAAGTCTTTCACTTCGCCTGCGATTTTCACCGGCAGGTCAGTCGTATCGAAGTTTTTGATGTAATCCACACCGGATTTGCCGGCAGTCAGGTTGTCCCAGAAGGTTTTCACATCGTTGCCGATGGGGGTGATAGCCCCTAAACCTGTAATAACAACGCGTCTTTTCAAAATAATCACCTCATATAATTTTTAGCAGCCCAGGACTGCAACTCGTAAATCTCAGCAGTCAATCGCTGCCACTTCAGCTTTTATGCGCCGGAAAATCTCCTTGACGGGGAGAATCTCCTTTATTTTCCACATATTGGCACCTGTAAAGATAAGTCCCGTCTCCACGTCACCCTGCTGCGCGCGGGTCAGAGCCCGGATAATGCAGAAAGAGTGGGTGCAATGCTTCAGGCAGGCATCACAGGTGATCGGTTTCGGCGCAATCCCGTCCAGGGAGAGCTTGGCAAAGGGGCTCAGGATAGAGCGGCCTTTGTAGCCAACCGGACTGTCAATCTGGACTACGTCATCCTTGGTCATTTTCAGGTACATTTCCTTCAGAGCCGGAGCCCCGTTGGATTCTTCGCTGGCCGCGAAACGGCTGCCCATCTGGACACCGCTGGCTCCCAGCTTTATCAGTTCGGCCACATCCGCGCCGCAGACAGCACCGCCGGCCGCGATAACGGGAATGTTCACCGCTTTCACAATCTCAGGTAAAATTTCTTTAATCGAATACTGCGTTCCCAGATGTCCGCCGGCTTCGGTACCTTCCACCACAATGGCGGCTGCACCCAGCTTCTCGGAAATCTTGGCCAGTTTTACAGAAGAGACAATAGGAACCACCGCGACACCATATTCCCTGCCAACGGCGAATATATCTCTTGAAAAACCGGCACCGGCGACAATCAGGTCGATACCTTCCTGGGCAGCGGTCACTATTAAATTTTTGAAAGCGCGGGCAGCAACCATGCAGTTGATACCGATGATACCCTTGCCATTTGTCAGTTTCCGGGCCAGCCGGATCTCTGTTCTGAGTTCCTGCTCTTCCATGCCGGAAGCGGCAATCAGGCCGATACCGCCTTCATTAGCTACCGCAGCAGCCAAACGTGCCGTTGATAATCTGATGGCCATACCGCCTTGCACAATCGGTACAGTAGCAGTCAGATCTCCTATTTTGAGCACTGGTAATTTCAACAGATATCCCCCATTTCAGGACAAAGCGGACCATGAGGAAGCCATATGGCTTCCCCGGCCGCCGAAAAAATTATTATTTTTCTTCGTCCAACATTTTAACTGCGTCGGCAACAGTACGGATTTTCTCAGCTTTTTCGTCGGGGATTTCAACACCGAATTCCTCTTCGAAAGCCATAATCAGCTCAACGATGTCCAGAGAGTCAGCACCCAGGTCATCGATGAATGCGGATTCCATTTTTACTTCGTCAGCATCAACGCTCAACTGTTCAACAGTGATATCTCTTACTTTCTCGAAAGTGTTCATCAAGATTCACCTCCTTCCAAGGGATGTGTATTAATGCATTACTACATTAACATACCGCCGTTGACATGTAAAGTCTGGCCGGTAATATAGGCAGCGTCATCCGAAACAAGGAATGCGACTGCGTTAGCAATATCCTCAGGCTCGCCTAAACGACCCATGGGGATACCTGCTTTCAGGTTATCGACTACTTTCTCGGACAGGACAGCGGTCATATCCGTGGAAATGAAGCCGGGAGCCACTGCGTTCACAGTGATGCCCCTTGCAGCGGTCTCTTTGGCCACTGCCTTGGTGAAGCCCAGCATGCCTGCCTTGGCGGCGGCATAGTTCGCCTGGCCTGCATTGCCCATGGCCCCTACTACGGAGCTGATGTTGACAATACGGCCGCTGCGGGCTTTCATCATATATTTGATAGCAGCTTTCGTGCAGTTGTACACGCTCTTCAGGTTGGTGTTCAGCACTGCATCCCAGTCTGCTTCTTTCATGCGCATCAGGAGAGTGTCACGGGTGATTCCCGCGTTGTTCACGAGAATGTCGATCTTGCCCATCTTCTCCACAACTTCGTCAATCATGGCGGCACAAGCTTCGGTGTCTGCCACGTCGGTCTTGATCATGATCGCCTTGCGGCCCATCGCCTCAATCTCGGCTACGGTCTTCTCCGCAGCTTCCACGTTGCCGGCGAAGTTGATGGCCACGTCAGCTCCACGGGCTGCCAGGGTCAGAGCGATGCTCCGTCCGATGCCGCGGGAACCGCCGGTTACAAGGGCTACCTTTCCTTCTAATTGCATTTTAACGAACCTCCTTGAAATAAGCAAGCGTTTTTTCCAGGCTTGCGGTGTCCTCCACGTTCAGTGCGTTCATCTCGCGGTCGATCTTGCGGATGAAGCCGGTGAGCACACGGCCCGGGCCTACTTCCACAAAGGTATCGAAGCCTGCTTCGATCATGTTCCGCATGGAAACTTCCCACTGTACCGGGGAAGCGGCCTGTTTCACCAGCAGGTCACGGATCTCCTCACCCTTCACAACGGGTTTGGCGGTCACGTTGGCAACTACGGGGAACTTGGCGTCACGGAACTCGATACCGTCCAGCACTTCTTTCAGGCGCAGGGCTGCGGGCTGCATCAGGGAGCTGTGGAAAGGTGCGCTTACGGGCAGGGATACAGCGCGGCGGGCGCCGGCATCCTTCAGGGCCTCGATGGCTCTCTCAACAGCAGGTGCGGCACCGGCGATAACAACCTGGCCGGGGCAGTTGAAGTTTACTGCCTGGACAACCTGTTTGCACTCAGCCTCAACCTCGTTACATACATTCACGATATCCTCGGCGGACAGACCCATGACAGCGGCCATGGCGCCTTCGCCTACGGGAACAGCCTCCTGCATGAACTGGCCGCGTTTGCGGACAGCGCGTACAGCGTCGGCGAAATCGATTGCGTCAGCGGCAACCAGAGCGGAATACTCGCCCAGGCTGTGACCGCCTGCGATCTCGCAGTCCAGGCCGTTCTCACGGAGCACTGCCAGAGTGGCGATGCTGCAGGTGAGGATAGCGGGCTGGGTGTTATAGGTCAGACGGAGGTCGGCCTCCGGACCTTCGAAGCACATCTTGGTGATGGAGAAGCCCAGTGCCTCGTCAGCCTGTTCGAATACTTCTCTCGCACAGGCGTAATTATCATAGAAATCCTTGCACATACCTACTTTTTGGGAACCCTGTCCCGGGAATACAAATGCGATTTTTGCCATAGAGAAAACCTCCCTTTCTGATGGCGCCTGCCGGCTTCCCGCCGGTGGAGACGCATGTCACGGAACAGCCGTTATTTTGCCCACTTCAGCACAGCCGAAGCCCAGGTCAGTCCCGTTCCGAAAGCGACAACCAGCACGTTGTCACCTTTTTTCAACCGGCCTTCCGCCTCCGCCTCTGACAGGCAGATGGGGATGCAGGCAGCCGATGTGTTGCCATATTTATGGATGTTCACCCATACTTTGTCGTGGTCGATCTTGAGCCGTTTCACCGCGCTGTCGATGATGCGGGTGTTGGCCTGATGCGGTACCAGCAGGTCCACATCGTCGATGGTCAGTCCGGCTTTCTTCAGCGTGCGCAGGCAGGACTGCCCCATGGTGCGCACGGCGAATTTGAAGACCTCGCGGCCCGCCATGTGCACGAAGTGCCCATGGTTGTCCACCGTCTCGTGGCTGGCCGGATTGCGGCTGCCGCCGGCGGGCTGCACCAGAAGCTGCGCGCCGCTGCCGTCAGAACCCAGTTCCAGGCCCAGGATGCCGTAGCCTTCCTCCACCCGGCCGATCACTGCCGCGCCGGCGCCGTCGCCGAACAGCACGCAGGTGTTGCGGTCGGTCCAGTCCAGGATGCGGGACAGGGTCTCCGCACCGATGACCAGGATCTTCTTGTACAGACCGCTGCTGATCATCTGGGCCGCCACAGACATGCTGTAAACGAACCCGCTGCAGCCTGCGGACAGGTCGAATGCCGCCGCATGGCTCGCGCCCAGCGCGTCCTGCACGATGCAGGCCGTGGACGGGAACGCATGGTCCGGAGTGGCGGTTGCCACAATCACCAGATCCAGCTCCTCGGCCTTGGTGTCAGCGTCTTTCAGCGCTTTCTTCGCGGCCTCGATGCACAGATCGGACGTGGCCTGTTCCGGAGCGGCAATCCGTCTGTTCCGGATACCTGTCCGCTCCACAATCCACTCATCACTCGTATCGACGATCTTCTCCAGATCGGCATTGGTCAGATTCTTTTCGGGCAGGTAGGATCCCACCCCTAAAATGCCAGCTGAAAAACCCATGTTCTTTCCTCCATATCTATCCGTAGAAGCGAGGCGCGGGCGGTAACTCTCGTTCCGTGCTCCGCAAACTATCCGGTTTGTCAACATCTTATTCGTCGGTGCTTGCCAGGTCGGCGATCTCCTGCACGATGTCGCTCTTCACGCCGTAAGCCGCTACGCGGATGGCGCTCTTGATATCCTTCGCCTTGGAGCTGCCGTGGCAGATGAAGAAGGGTGCCCGTACGCCCAGCAGCAGCGCGCCGCCGTATTCGGCGGGGTCAAGCCGCTTGCCCAGGTCCTTCAGCGCCGGTTTGATCAGCAGGCCGCCCAGCTTCGCCAGGATGCCGCCGCCCAGGATGGCGTCCTTCACCATGGTCTTCATGGCGGTTGCCAGTCCCTCGGCGAACTTCAGGACCACGTTGCCCACGAAACCGTCGCAGACAACCACGTCCACCGTGCCTTTGTTGATGTCACGGCCTTCCACATTGCCGATGAAGTTGATCTTCTTGTTCTCTTTCAGCAGCGGATAGGTGGCCAGAGCCTGTTCGTTTCCCTTGGTCTCCTCCTCGCCGATGTTCAGCAGGCCCACCCGGGGATTCTCAATGCCCAGGATGAGGCGTGCATAGACGGAACCCATCACAGCGCTCTGCACCATGTGTTCCGGTTTTGCGTCCACTTTCGCACCGCTGTCCAGCACAACCGTGGTTCCGGTGAGGCTGGGAATCGGCGTGGCGATGGACGGACGGCTGATTCCTTTGATCCGTCCCAGATGGAACAGCGCAGAAGCCACGGCGGCTCCGGTGCTGCCGGAGGATACCAGCGCGTCGCATTCTTTGTTCCGCAGCATGTCCGTGGCCACCACGATGGAACTGTCCTTCTTGGTCTTCACGGCGATGCCGGGATGCTCATGCATCGTGATGACTTCCGATGCGTGTTTTATGCTCAGGTGCGGATTGTCCTCCGCGCCATATTCTTTCAAAAGCTGGGTAATGGTGGGCTCGTCCCCTACCAGCACTACATCGCAGCTGAATTCCTTCACTGCCTGCACTGCCCCCAGAACAAGTTCTTTCGGGCCGTAGTCGGTGCCCATCACGTCGAGAGCAATCTTCATGCTTCTTCCTGCTTCCTTTCATTCTCCACCGCGGCGATGATGAACTTCGCACGGAAAACCTCCGTGTCGCCGTTGCGGATACTGACTTTAATATAGTACTTGTCACATTTGATGTTGGTCACTTCTGCCTTGGCGACAAGCTTCGTGCCCGGATACACAGGCACCTTGTATTTCACATTGCTCACCGCTGTCAGTGCGAACTCCGCATCCACGACAGCCAGCGCCAGCGTGTCCGCCATGGCGAACATGTAGTAGCCTCTGGCCACCCCTGTCTTCTCCAGCACCATCTCGTTGGTGATGGAAAGTGTGGATATGCCGACCTTGTTCAGTTCCAGGTCGATCAGTTCCCCCACGATATCCTTCTTGTCGATGGCACGGAGCCTGGTCCGCGCCGTCCCCGCCATGCGGCGGGTGCGTTCCCGCAGTTCCGGGATGTTCAGGGAGACCCTGTCCAGCCGGATGGTGGGTACGCTGACTTTCAGTATTCTCGCCAGCTGCTCGTCGGTATGAAACGGATTCCGTCCAAGAAGCCGCTGCAGCTTGTCCTGCCGTATTAACTTTTTGGATGAATTCATTTTATCACCTTGCTTTTAACACCTGGTCATAATATCTGTTAGTATTATACCCGTAACGGCCGGATTGCGCAAGCTTTTTTTATCATATTACACATGTTTTTCACAAAATCCGCCCATCTGACGGAACAGTCAGAAAGCCGATGTCCATGCGGTTTAGAGCATATCAGCTCCGCCGGATCCTGTTCCGGCGCGTCTCCCCGGCCACGCCCGCACCTCTCCCGGGCCCGCTCCGGCTTCCATGCCGGATTTGTGTCGCCCCGGCCCCATTTCGCTTCTTCCCTCTCCGCAGACCTCCCGCCCTGCCGGCGGAAGCGTTTCCGGACAAAGAAAAAACCCTGAAACGTTGTCGTTTCAGGGCAAGTTCGCATGGATTACTCCTCGGTTTTGATGACCTCTTTGCCATCGTAGCTACCACATACAGTGCAAACGCGATGCGGCATCTTGGGTTCATGACACTGGGGACATTCAACCAGACCAGGAGCGGTCAGTTTCCAGTTAGCGCGACGGGAATCACGACGTGCTTTGGACATTTTTCTCTTCGGTACTGCCATTTCAAATACACCTCCTCAAGCCAAAATGGTGAATTTAATCTTTGAAGAATTGCTTTAATGCCGACAGTCTCGGGTCGATTGTGCTGGTATCACAGCTGCAGGGGCTGACATTGCGGTCAGCGCCGCAGACAGGGCAGATTCCCAGACAATCTTCTTTGCACAAGACTCTCAGAGGTTCTGCTAACAGCAGGCTCTCACGGAGCGGATCCGTCAAATCGACGATATCCCCTTCGTAGACAAAAGCATCACTTTCAACACCTTGGGCTCCGGCTGGGTAGAATTTCTCAACCACATGGCCCCGGTTCTCACCCGTGAACTCGCGGAGACAACGGGAGCATACCCGCCGCACCTTGGCACGGACGTCCGCCTGGAGCAGCAGGACATCGCCTGCGTTGGAAATCTCGCCTTCCACACTTATCAGGCCAACCACCGGCAGATCGGATTCAGTAAGATCCAGCTCTTCCGGTTCCAGCTCATAAGAGAGAGGTTTTTTACCAGTCAGATGTTTCGTAATTTCTGCGACATTAATCTTTATCATATTTCACCAATCGTTACAATTATATCTATGCGGTTACCCTTTGTCAAGAAAAAATCAGATCCCGATGAGACGGCGGCAGATTTGCGCCGTATCGCGGGCTATCATCAGTTCCTCGTTGGTGGGCACAGTGAAAATTTTCACTCTCGCGTTGGGAACGCTGATTTCGCGGGCCACGCCCCGGCACTGGTTCAGTTTCGGGTCGATTCTGGTTCCCAGGTATTCCAGCCCGTTGCAGATCTTGTCACGCATGAAGGGGGAGTTCTCGCCCAGCCCCGCCGTGAACGTGATGGCGTCCGCACCGCCCATGACAGCCACGTAGGAGCCGATGAACTTCTTCACCCGGTAGGCGAAGATGTCGATAGCCAGCTGGGACCGGTCGTCACCATGGCGCGCGGCCTCGTCCACGTCCCGCAGGTCGCTGGACAGACCGGAGATGCCCTTGATGCCGGACTCCTTGTTCAGATAGTCCGTGACCTCCTGCTCCGTCATGTTCTTTTTCTTCATTATAAAGGGAATGATGGCCGGATCAATCTCACCGGACCGTGTTCCCATGATCAGACCGTCCAGCGGGGTGAAGCCCATGGAGGTGTCCACGGACTTGCCGTATTTCACCGCCGTCACCGAGGCGCCGTTGCCAAGGTGGCAGGTGATGATGCGCAGGTTGGTCATGTGTTCGTTCATCATATCCGCGGTCACCTGGGCCACATACCGGTGGGAGGTGCCGTGGAAGCCGTAGCGGCGGATGCCGTACTTCTCGTAGAGATCGTAGGGCAGGCCGTACAGGTACGCGTACTTCGGCATGGTCTGATGAAACGCCGTGTCGAAGACAGCCACCTGGGGTTTGGTGGGCAGGAACTCGGTGCTGGCCTTGATGCCGAAGACGTTGGGGGGATTGTTCACCGGCGCGATCTCGCAGCAGGCTTCGATATTCTCCAGCACGTCCTCCGTGATCAGCACGGAATCGCTGAACCGTTCGCCACCGTGGACCACGCGGTGTCCTACCGCGTCGATGGTCTCCAGGTCCGGAATCACGCCGTGCTCCTTGTCCGTCAGCGCATCCAGCGCCAGTTTCACCGCGATACGGTGGTTGGGGATATTCACCTCGAACTCCTCAGACTTGCCGTTCGCCGTATGTTTGAGCAGAGAGCCCTTGGAGCCGATACGCTCCGCCAGGCCTTTCGCCATCACAACTTCGTGCTCCATATCAATCAGCTGGTATTTCAGCGATGAACTGCCGCAGTTGATAGTTAAGATAATCATGGTGCTGCCTCCTGAAAAGATTTGCACATAGCCTTGTGGTTTTATTATAATAGATTTGACCGCTTCTGAAAAGCGGCGGCACCTATTTTCGTAATATTCCCCTCCGGGAGAAAGCGCGGCGGAACCGTCCGGCTCCCATGGGGATGACCTACAGACAAATATTGTACACTATATCCCCTATTATACAACATAATTCGCGATTTTTCTGTTTTTTATGGTTTTCCGGCCCGGAAAGGGGATTTCCGGTTTCCGGAGGCCATCTGATATCCGGATGAAAGGAGTCCTTATGGAAGTCATCGGCATCACAGCAGAATACAACCCCTTCCACAACGGCCACGCCCGCCAGCTGGAACAGGCCCGGGCACATTTCGGGGACTGCCCTGTGGTCGCCGTCATGAGCGGCAGCTTCGTCCAGCGGGGCCTGCCGGCCATCACCGACAAATGGACCCGTGCCGCCATGGCGGTGGAGGCCGGCGTGGACCTGGTCCTGGAGCTTCCCTCCGCCTATGTCCTCCGCAGCGCCGACTATTTCGCCGCCGGCGCGGTGCGCAGCCTGGCAGCCACCGGACTGGTGACCACCCTGGTCTGCGGCATGGAGACCCCGGCCTCCGGAGAGACGCCGGAAGCCCTGGACGGTCTCCCCGGTCTGGAGGAGACGGCCCGCTGCCTCCTCCTTCCCAAGACGGAGGCCCTGGCCGGAATCTTCCTGGACAACGGCGATGCCTACGGCACCGCCTGGAGCAAGGCCCTGGCGAAAGTGCTTCCCGGCGGGGAGCGCTTCCTGGAAGGGGCCAACAATATCCTGGCCCTGGCCTACCAGAAGGCCATCCTGCGGGACGGGCTCCCCCTCCGTCTGCTTCCCTTCCCCCGTGAGGGAAGCGGCTACCTGGACAAAGAGATCCGGCCGCCCTACGCCTCCGCCACCGCCATCCGCAAAGCGGTGCTGGAGAAGACCGCGGGCAGGGAGCTGCTCAGCCAGGTCATGCCTGAGGCAAGCCTGGAGCTTCTCCGGGACGCCCTGCCGCCTCTGGCGGCCCGCAGCGGAATCATGCTCCGCGACCTGCTGGCCTACCTGCTCCTCTATAAAGACGGGGAGCATATCTACCGCCACACCAATGCCGACCGGGGCCTCTGCGACCGGCTGCTGAAGTACAGGGACCGCCTGTCCCAGGGACTGGAGGAGTATATCCTGGCGGTGAGCAGCAAGCGCTATCCGCAGCCCGCCATCCGGCGGACCCTGGTCCAGCTGCTCCTGGGCCGCACCCGGGCCTTCTGGAAAGCCCCGGCCCGGCCGGAATACCTGCGGGTGCTGGCCTTCAGCCACAGAGGCCGGGTCCTGCTGAGGACCATGAAGGAAACGGCCACCCTGCCGGTGATCACCAAGCTGGGCCGGCTGCCCCGTCCCGGCGAGGAGGGCCACAGCCCCCTGCTGGAGACCGATGTGCTGGCCACCGACCTGCAGTCCCAGCTTCTGGGCCTGCCCGGCGTCTACGGGAGGGATTTCTTCACCTCTCCCCGCTACTGCCGCTGACAGGCCTTCCGGCCCGTCTCACAATAAAACACAGAAAGCCCGTTCCCACCGCTGTCGAATGCTCCACACGCTCGACAGCCATTGTGGAAACGGGCTTTTTTTATGCGGAGACCGTGAATGTCCCGCCACTCGTTCTCTTGCATACCGCAGACACACTTCTCCCGCGGTTCTTTCTCCGCACCGGTGGACACACATTCCCCCGGCACGAGTTCCGCCCGGCATGGCATTGCCGGACAGTCCGGAAAATCAGTCCTCTTCCCGGCGTTCCTCGGGGAAGGCCTCTTCCATGTCCATCATTTCCATTTCCCGGTCCCCTGCGGAAGCGGTGGCTTCGTATTCCCGCTCCATCTGCTCCCGTTCGCCGTTCACCAGGTCCCGGCTCTCATGCACCGCGTTCAATGCGGAAAGCAGGCGCTCGTCCAGGTAGCTGAGCATGCTCTCCTCCCAGGCCAGCAGGTCCTCCTTGTGGGCCCGGGCATACTCGTCGGCGGACTGGCGGATCTCCATCTGCTCACGGATGGCGGTCTCCTTGATGTCCTTGGCCAGCACTTCGGCATGGGCCACAACCTCTTCCTGACGGGTCAGGCGCTCCGCCTCGGCTTTGGCGGCCTCCACGATATGGGTGGCCTCCTCGTTGGCCTTGGCCAGGATCTCCTCGGCCTTGGCGCGTGCGTCGTTGACAATGTTCTGCTGTTCCTCCAGCACCTGGCTGGCGCTGCGCACTTCGCGGGGAATCGCATCCCGCAGTTCATCCATGATGCCCAGGAGCTCGTCGCTGTTCACCACGATTTTATAAGTCATGGGGATGCCGGTGGCGCTCTCCACCAGGTGGTTCACTTCTTCGAAAAGATCTTCAATTTTAGCGTTCGTTCCAATTCTGTCCAACATGGTATACCCCTCTCTGTCAACTGTCCTGTCTCGTCTGAAAGGCCGCCCTGTCACGGAGCGGCGATTCTCCCAATACTTTCTGTCAGCTATTTCTCACGCGTCTCAGCGTTTCTCTTTCTTCTTCATGTATTCCTCGATCAGCTCGGCCACAGCCTCCGGAACCAGCGCTCTGATGCCGCCGTCAAAAGCCAGCAGCTCCCGGACGCCGGAAGAGCTGATATAGGAGTAATGGGCGTTTGTCATGATGAAGACCGTCTCCAGGTTCTCGTTGATCTTCTTCAACAGCAGCGCCCGCTGGAACTCATATTCAAAGTCGGTGAAAGCCCGCAGGCCTCTTACCACGAAAGGAGCCTTCTCCTTCTCGCAGAACTCGTTGAGAAGTCCGCTGTAGCAGGTCACCTTCACATTGGGAAGATGGGCGGTGGCCTTCTTCAGCATCTCCACCCGCTCCTCAGTGGTGAACAGCGCCTTCTCCTTGCCGGGATTGTAGAATACGCAGACGATAATCTCGTCGAACATCCGGCTTGCACGCTCGATAATGTCAATATGTCCAATGGTAACCGGGTCAAAACTGCCCGGACAGATTGCTTTCCGCATCTGTATCCCCCTTCACCGTTTCCGGTCAGAAAATTTTGATTAGCGTTCTACTTAAAGGATTTCTCCGGCAGCCGCCGGATATCCTTCAATACTTCTTGCTTTTTTCCCGTTTTTCCGGAAATCATTCTCCGGCGGGAACCTCTTTCTTCAGGAAGGCCAGGAACGTCTCCCCGTACTTCTGGCTGCGGAACAGCTCATAGCCGGAAGGGACCAGTCCCTCCACCGGCTCATGGGCGGAATGCTCCACGATGATCCAGCCGCCGTCGCTCAGGATGGGCATGGTTTCCAGCTTCTTCAGCACCTTGGCGATCCAGCCCTTGTTGTAGGGCGGGTCGATGAAGATGAAGTCGAACTTGTCCCCCGCCTTGTGGAAGCGGCTGATGGCGCTCTCCGCGTCGCACCGGTTGACCCGGCACTCCCCTTCCGCACGGCACTTCCTGATGTTGCTCTCCACCAGCTGCAGCGAGATCCGGTTCTTGTCGGAAAACTCCACCCGGGACGCGCCGCGGCTCCAGGATTCCAGCCCCAGATTGCCGCTGCCGGCGAAAAGGTCCAGTACGGCGGCTCCCTGGATGCGGAAGCCGATGATGTTGAATAACGATTCTTTCACCCGGTCCGCAGTGGGTCTCACGTCGTAGTTCTTCGGGACGTTGAGATGCAGCCCCCGGGCTTTTCCTGTGATAATTCTCATAACAAGCCGGTAATCCGGCAATTCCTCCTGTATCATGGATCTTCCGGAAAATCCCTGTTCCGGAAAAAAGTCTGCTTATTATAGTTCTATACTACTTATTATATCTTTTTTATCATACAACAAATAGCGCCGTTTGTCACTTTCAACCGTGGAAAAAAGCGGCTTTCAGCGATTTTTTGCTTTTTCCAAAAAAACTTGATTTTTCCATTTGACAAACCCTGAAATATCATTTATAATAATCACGTTGCATAAATACAGCAACAACCCACGTCGGGGCGTGGCGCAGCTTGGTAGCGCGCTTGTTTCGGGTACAAGAGGCCGTGAGTTCGAATCTCGCCGCCCCGACCACTTTTAAAAACAATGAACCGTGATGCGGTTCTTTTTTTTTGCCTTTTTGTCACTTTGTGTATATATCCGGACTCCATCAGGCATATATTTCCGGTACTTTTTCCCACCTGTCTTTTTGTACCAAAGTCTGTACCAAAGTTGTAAGACATCTGTAAGACAGAAACTGTTTTTCCCGGCCGGCACACCTCCTCTTCCGAAACTCGCCGAAGTTGTTCCGAACACAAAAAGACAGCGCCTCCAACGGCACTGTCTTCATTATGGTCATCATGCAATTTGTCACTAAAAGCCTCATGCAACCTATCACGCACGCAATCCGGCACCTGCCGCCCGCGTGCTTTTTTATTTTCCGTTCCTTTAGGCCATCCGCTCCCTCACGTCCGTCACAGCATCTTGATCAGGATGCAGAGAAGCCCGATAAGCCCTATCAGACAGCCGCAACCTGCGGAGAAAGGACCACTTATCCCGATGCTTCTGCCAAGCTCCTCCCCTTTCTTGCCTCCGAAGAAAAACAGCAGACCGAATATCAGCATCACAGCCGTGCCAAATATCAACTTCATCATAATACGCTCCTCCCCCACATCTTCCGAAACCGGCAGGTTCATGACCGATGACGGCAGGATTCCCTTTCCGTCCGGACATCTACCACTATGTATCCAGTATAAGCCTCGTAAAGGCAAAACTCAACCGCCACGGATTATCCGGCAGGCAGGTGCCCTCTTTTCCTACATTATAATGCATGGAAAATTCATGTGCGTCTTTCCAGTAGCAGTCCGCTGACCGCATTGTCCTTTCTTCCCCGTCCACCGGTGCCTCCAGCCTGCCATCCGCACTCCTTCATCATCCCCGCTGCCCTGTGCCACCATCTGTCACGGCAATAGTGTATAATGTAGATAAGAAGCATATCATCGCACCGGCCTACCCGCTGATGAATAGGAACACGGTTCCCCGTGGCTGCCGGTATGCCCAACTGCAGATATGACCATCACCACCCGGATGAAAAGGAGGAAGATTGAGACATGACTACCATGAACTGGCACGACGAACTCCGACGCCGCATTGAGAAAAGTGGTCACGCCGTCCCTGCCGAAGTGACGGACTTCGCCAGGCAGAACGGCTATGACGGCGCCTATTACCTGACAGAATGGCGCGGCTGCAGCGACCTTCTCCACCTGCTGGAAAAAGGTTTCTACTCCGTCTATCAGCCCTATCGGGACACAGACGCCCCGCCTGTCACCGGCAATCCCGTGATGATTCTGGTGAAAGACGGGAAACTCCGCCTCACGGAGCGCTACGAAGCGCTGGAAGTGATGAACCAGCTGTACAACAAAGAGAAAAACCAGGGGCTGGAGGATCTGAGCATCCATCCAATCCCCAAGAAGATCTTCGATTTCGCCCGCGAGGACGATGAATATCTCACTGCCATCTATGAAGGTGAGTGGCGGGGATTCAAGGTCTACACGCCGATTGATTTCGACCCCAATGTCCTCACGCTTACCGGACTGCCCTATGTGATCCTGGAAAAAGAAGGAGCGATCAGATGGTCCGGTCCCCAGGAGACCATGGATTACCTGGATTACCTGCAGGAACGCCGCAACAAGAACGGCAATGATGACAGATGAACCACCTCCGCGGTGAAGAAACGGACATATACATACAACGCAGAAAGGCTGCCCTCTTTGAAGAGGGCAGCCTTTTATTTTCATGTTCATTTTTCATCTTTATTTCGCTTCTGTTCTTTATCTCCGCAACTTGTCATGTTATCGGTATCTTCTCACGCTGCGGTCACACCCGGTCTCCCCGCTCACTGTTTCTTCTTCGGGAACCAGATCCGCCCGAAGGAGTCCGTCTTGCCGCCGAAAGCCATGATGCCCTCGATGAAGCCCACAAAGGCCGGGATGCCGGTCCAGCAGAACAGCAGGTACACCACGCCCATGAAATACTTCCGGACCACGAACTTGTGGACCCCGATGCCGCCCAGGAAGATGGCCAGCAGCGCGTACAGAATCCGGTTGATCCAGATGCCGTCGCGGGTCTCCCAGATGAGCCCGTTGTTCTGACCGGCCTTGGGAATCACCAGGATCTTGTCGTCGGAAGCGTATACCTCCACCTCCTGCCCGATGGCAGGGCTGAAATCGAACACGCTCAGAGGAAGCTCTTTCATGCTGCCGTCCCCGAAGCCCACCGTCACTCTCGTTCCTCTCACTTCGATAATTTTAGCCATGAATACTTCCCTCCGTTTTCCTTTATTTTCCATACTTTGTCATTCTTCAGAGTGCGGTATCCGCCATACCGGATCTTCCCGCGCCTCACTGTCAACCGAGGCCCGGCTTCCGGGCTTCCTCCGTTCCGCCTGCCCGGCATGGCCCGCTGTCACAGGGCCAGGATGTACTTGGGCCGGGAGAACAGGTAATAGACGCTTTTCTCGTCCAGCTGCGTCTCCTCCAGCCTCTCCTCCGCCTGCCGCAGCAACGCTTCCGGCAGGGTGTCCCCGCTGTCCAGCGCCTTCACGTCCAGCACTTTCAGGAACTCGTCGGGATACCGTTTCACCAGGATGGTCTTCCGTGTTCCCGACAGGTCCACCATATAAGCCAGTCCGTTGGCCATCTCGAAGACGATGCCCTCATCCTCCAGCCAGCCGTATACCCGCAGGTAGTCGCGGTTGGTGAAATCGAATGTCTTCGGCATGCCATCTCCTCCTGTCTGTCATCGCTGTTTTTTATTTAGTGTATACTTTTTCCTGCCCTTTTCCGGCAGTTTCACCGCGTTTTACCGGTTCCGGCAGGCTTTTTCCCGGACAAAGGGGGATTCTTCCCCTTATTGACAGTTTCGCCACGTTCCCCCTTTTTTCCTGCCTGTATTTTTTCAGCCTTTATACATTTTCTTACATTATATATAAATGTCCCGGCGGGTACACTAAACGTCCATCAGAAAATTCCCCCTTTTTTCTCTGTCATTGCCCCATACGGCCCGCGTGGGACAGGAACGTGTACGGAAATCCCCCTGTGATGGATAGGTTTATCAACAAAAAGCCCCGTCAAGCCTTGTTTTACGCATACACTAATGTTATAATTATTCCAAGTAGTGTATGTTGTTCACAAAATTTTTACATTGGAGGCGACCTGTATGAAAAAAGCGTTACTGTTACTTGCTTCAACCCTGATGGCCCTCACCATGATCTTAGGTGGCTGTGGCGGCGGCGACAAGAAGGCGGATGCCCCGAAGGACAACGCCAAGGAACTCACCGTCTACACGGCTCGCAGTGAGAGTCTCAACAATGCAGTGATCCACAACTTCGAGAAAGACACCGGCATCAAAGTGAATGTAGTTGTAGCCGGCACCGGCGAAGTAGTGAAACGTGTGGCATCCGAGAAGAACAATCCTCTGGGTGACGTTCTGTGGGCAGGTTCCGAAGCTATGCTGGCTTCCCAGAAAGACCTGTTCGAGAAATACGTTTCCAAAGAGAATGACCACATGATGGACCAGTTCAAGAACACCACCGGTTACTTCACCCCGGCGTTCTCCGACCCCACCGTGATGATCGTGAACAAGGATCTGAAAGGGAACATGAAGATTGAAGGCTTTGCCGACCTGCTGAATCCCGCCCTGAAAGGCAAAATCGCATTCGGCGATCCGGTAAACTCCTCTTCCGCATTCCAGTCCCTGGTAGTTATGCTGTACGACATGGGCAATGGCGACCCCTTCAGCCCCGCAGCATGGGATTATGTTGACAAGTTCCTCAAACAGCTGAACGGCAAGATGGCCAACAGCTCCAGCCAGGTTTACAAAGGCGTAGCCGGCGGCGAGTATGTTGTAGGCCTGACCTGGGAAGACCCCGCAGCCAACCTGGTGAAAAGCGGCGCTCCCGTAGAAGTCGTATTCCCGAAGGAAGGCGCTCTCTACGCTCCCCAGTCCGTGCAGATCATCAAGAACTGCAAACATCCCGAGAATGCCAAGAAATTCATCGACTACATGCTGAGCGAGAAAATCCAGAACCTGGTAGGCTCCACTCTGACTGTACGTCCTCTGCGTAAAGGTGCGAAACTGGCGGACTACATGACTCCGGCCGACAAGATCAAAGTAGCACCCAACTTCGACGAGAAATGGGTTTCCGAGAACAAGAACAAATTCACCAAGACTTTCAGCGAACATCTGGAAAAAACCATGTAATCCGGACCCGTTCCGGAGCTGCTGAATCCTGATAGGGTTCCGGCCTGGTTCTGAAAGTGATGTGCTTCATCGCTTGGTAAACAGAAATGGCGCTAATACAACGTGCGAACCAATCGCATACCGTGTGTTAGCGCCGTTTTTAATCATCCCTGTCCCCTGCAGGAAATCTAGCTAAAAAAAGGAGAATCGGTATGGGTGTTTCTATCACCATCGACAATGTAATCAAACGGTTTGGAAAAAATACGGTAATCAACGGGCTGTCCCTCAACGTGAAGCCCGGCGAGTTCTTCACGCTGCTGGGTCCCTCCGGCTGCGGCAAGACCACCCTGCTGCGCATGATCATCGGCTTCAACAGCATCGAGGGCGGCACCATCAGCGTCAATGACAAAGTGGTCAACGACATTCCCGTCAACGTGCGGAACATGGGCATGGTGTTCCAGAACTACGCCATCTTCCCCCATATGTCCGTGGCGGAGAACGTGGCCTTCGGCCTGAAACAGCGCAAAGTGCCCAAGAGCGAGATTCCCGGACGTGTGGAGGAAATCCTGGACACGGTGAAGATCCATCACCTGAAGGACCGCATGCCCACCCAGCTGTCCGGCGGCCAGCAGCAGCGTGTGGCCCTGGCCCGCGCCATCGTCATCCATCCGGACGTACTCCTGATGGACGAGCCCCTGTCCAACCTGGACGCCAAGCTGCGTATCGAGATGCGCAACGCCATCAAGAGCATCCAGCAGGAAGTGGGCATCACCACGGTCTACGTAACTCATGACCAGGAGGAGGCCCTGGCGGTATCCGACCGCATCGCTGTCATGAACGAAGGCGTCATCCAGCAGGTCGGCACGCCCCAGTACATCTACCAGCGTCCGGCCAACCAGTTCGTATCCACCTTCATCGGCCTGTCCAACATCCTGAAGGCGAAACTGGCCCTGGTGGACGGCAAGCCCGGCATCGACTTCGGCCCCTACCAGGTGGCCATGGACAACCTGGACCTGACCTCCCTGGGACAGGGCGGCGACATCAAGGCCCTGGTCGGCACCCCCGTCACCGTATCCGTACGGCCCGAGGAGTTCACCATCGTGGAAGGCGGCACCGAAGGTCTGGACGCCGTTGTCCGCAGCTCCGTGTTCCTGGGCATCTCCACCCATTACTTCCTGGAGATGGCCGACGGCAAGGAGCTGGAGATCATCAAAGGCTCCGACGTGGGCCGCATCATCCCCAACGGCACCCCGGTGAAGCTGCTGGCTGAGGCCGCACGCATCAACGTCTTCACTGAGGACGGAAGCCGCACTCTGATACAGCAGACGGAGGCAGGTGAGAACGCATGAAGAAAATGTCACTCTGGACCGCCATGACCCTGGTGATCCTGGGATTCTTCGCGCTGTTCGTGGTCTACCCCCTGTTCCTGATCATGTACCAGAGCGTCATCGATCCCGAATCGCACCGGCTGACCCTGGACTACTTCTACAAGTTCTTCGGCCGTAAATATTACTGGAGCACCCTGGTGAACAGCTTCAGCGTCACTGTCTGCTCCACCCTGGTGGCGGCCCTCATCGGCCTGCCCATGGCATATGTGCTGCGGAGCGTCAAGATCCCCTGCAGCAAGTACGTCAACATCCTGATTGTCATCTCCTACCTGTCACCGCCGTTCATCGGCGCTTACGCGTGGATCCAGCTGCTGGGACGTAACGGGTTCATCACCCAGTTCATCAACAGCACGTTCGGACTGCACTTCGAGGGCATCTACGGATTCGCCGGCATCGTGCTGGTCTTCTCCCTCCAGTCCTTCCCGCTGATCTACATGTATGTGGCAGGCGCCCTGAAAAACATGGACAACTCCCTGAACGAGGCCGCGGAGAGCCTGGGCTGCACCGTTTTCCAGCGTGTGACCCAGATCGTGCTGCCCCTGGTGATGCCCTCCCTGCTGGCGGGCTCCCTGCTGGTGTTCATGCGCGTGTTCTCCGACTTCGGTACCCCCATGCTGATCGGTGAGGGCTTCAAGACCTTCCCGGTACTGATTTACACCCAGTTCATGGGCGAGGTGAGCACGGACGACCATTTCGCCGCCTCCCTCTGTGTTATCGTGGTTGTGATTACCCTGTTCTTCTTCTTCATCCAGCGTGCCGTGGCCAAGCATTACTCCTACGCCATGACGGCACTGAAACCCATGCAGCCTGTGAAAGCCACCGGCAAACGCCGTTTCTTCGCCTACCTGTTCGTGTACGGCGTGGCATTCGTGGCCATGCTGCCCCAGCTGACGGTCATCTTCACCTCCTTCCTGGAAACGGTGGGCGGTGCGGTGTACACCGGCAAGTTCTCGCTGATGAACTATGAGAACACCCTGCTGGCCAAGGACAACATGTCCATCTTCAACACCTATGCCTTCGGCATCTGCGCGATCATCATCGTGGTCATCCTGGGTATCCTGATCTCGTACCTGACGGCACGGAAACCCTCCGTCCTCACGAACATCCTGGACACCCTGACCATGTTCCCGTACATCATCCCCGGCTCTGTTCTGGGTATCGCCCTGCTGTCCAGCTTCAACAGCGGCTTCCTGATCCTCAGCGGCACGGCCCTGATCATCATCATCTCCCTGACCATCCGGCGTATGCCTTACACCATCCGGTCCAGTACGGCGATCATCTCCCAGATCAGCCCCAGCATCGAGGAGGCTGCCATCAGCCTGGGCGCCAGCGAGTTCAAGTCCTTCCGCAAGGTCATGGTCCCCATGATGCTGCCCGGTGTCATGGCCGGCGCCATCATGAGCTGGATCACGCTGATCAGTGAGCTGAGCTCCAGCATCATCCTGTACACCAGCCATACCCAGACCCTGACGGTGGCCATCTACGCGGAGGTAATCCGCAGCAACTTCGGCAACGCCGCGGCCTACTCCACCATCCTGACCCTGACTTCCATCGTGTCCCTGCTGCTGTTCTTCAAGCTGACACACAACGAGGATATCAGCGTATAAGGATATATGCGGCATAGCCCCGTGAACGGGCTATGGCTTTCCCCGGCGGCACCGGCTGCCGCCACCCGATGTAAGAACAACAACATACAAAAAA